>NZ_JBEPDB010000004.1:0-182096 GCF_040300025.1 Dactylosporangium sp. NPDC000555
AGCAGCACCTGCATCACTGCCAGGCACAGCAGTTCAGCGTGCGTGAGCAGGGGGCGGCGGCCCCGGCCGCGGGGCCGCTCGATCAGGTCGTCGATCTCCACGTACAGTGCGGTCACGAGGGTGTCCAGATCAGCGTCCAACGACGGGCTCCAAGAGTTCGGCGGCTGGGTCAGCAACGCCGATCTTGGACACCCTCCCCGCATCTACCCAGCAGCGACACACGCCCGAATCTTCAAGGCATCAATCATCTAGTGTTCATCTGGTCGACTTCTCACTCCTCGATCGGCGCAACCGCCAGTACTGCGCGTTGTCGTTACCAACACCACATTGACACTGTGGCCCGGCTCACGCGCCCAGGACGCCGTCCTCAGCGCGCCGCCGTGCCCGATCCGGCCGTGTCGCGGCGCTGCCCCCGCCCACGCGCGGCGTCACCGGCGGGCTCGCTCAGCGCGACCGGCGCCCAGGTGAACTGCAGCTCGATGGCCGGCATGGCAGGCAGCGGGGGCAGCTCGATCGGGCTGTCCCCGTCGAGCTCGACGTCCCTCGGCGCGGGCCGGTCGAGCTCGCTCTCGGTGAGCAGGACGGGCGCCTTCGGCTCGATTGTCACGGTGTCGGCTTTCGGACCCGGCGCGCCGGCCCCGGAATCGGCCTCCGCCGTCGTCGTCTCTGCCGCCGTCGTCGTCTCGGCCTCCGCCGCCTCGGCCTCCGCCGTCGTCTCGGCGTTCGTCTTGGCCTCCGCCGTCGTCTCGGCGTCCGCCTCGGCCAGGACATCGGCGAGCGTCGCCAGGACGGATTCGCTGGGTGTCGCCTGCGGATCGTCGGCCGGAGTCTCGATTCCGGACGCCTCGGCCGCGACCTCGTCTGCCTTCGCCCCCTCGGACTCGGGCTCCGGGGCCCCGTCCGGCTCGTCGCGGGTCTCCGGCGTCGGCTGGGCGGGGAGGGTCGGCCGCGCGTGCGGCTCGCGGACGCGGGCCGGTGGCCAGGCCAGGGTGAACAGCGCAAGGAGGAACAGCGCGGCGCCGAGCATCGTCAGGCCGCCGGCGGTCGGGCCGAGCCACGCCGGCGCCAGGCGCGCGGTGACCATGGCGTCGATGCCGGCGGTACCGTCGGCACGCATGATGACCAGGGCCAGGTGCCGGCCGCGCAGGGCGGACGGGGACCAGGTCAGCTCCGCGGCGCCCGCCTCGTGCTCGCTGGCCTTCTGCTCACTCTGCTGCTCGCTGTCCTGTTCGCCGCCAGGCCCGCTGTCCTGCTCGGCGCCCGGCTCGCTGCGCGTGAGCCAGAAGCGCTGGCTGCCGGGCGCGGGCAGAGGGGCCCTCGCGCCGGACGCGTCGCCGGCTGGGCTCTCGGCGGTCGGGGCGTCGACCGGTTCCGCCGCGGCCGGGGCGCCGTCGGTCGGGGCCGGCCGGGCGGGCTGGGCGACCAGTTCAACGGGCAGCGGGCCGCGGGCCAGCCGGACCTGGGTGAGGCGCGACTGGGCGAGCCCGTCGAGGTACCGCTCGACGTCCGCGTACGGGGCGAGGCCGAGGAAGAGCGGGCCGCCGGAGCCAACCGCCGACAGACTGAGCGTGGTCTGCCCACCCCGCGCGAACGGCGCGTCGGCTCGCAGCAGCGCGTCGACGTCGGGCACGACCACGGCGCTGCCGTCCGTGCGGAGCCGCTCCAGTCGTGCCGTGAACGTGTCGTCGGCGGCGCGATGCTCCATGGCCAGCAGCAGTCCGCCACCGGCGAGGGCCAGCAGTACCGCGATGAGCAGCAGCAGCGCGCCGACACCCGCCCGAACCAGACGCACGACCATGGCAGCGGCCCCTCTTCCCCCCGGCGTTACGAGGCCGACATTACCGGCAAATCGGTCACAGAATGCCCGTTATTGTCGAAAACCACCGAGCGGGATCGTTCAGGGCCTGACGGGTACCTGCACCGTGACCGTGGTCTGGTTGAGATCGTCGACGCGGGCCGTGAACTTGAACTCCCACGTGCCCGCCGAGACGAGCGAGACCTGCCCCAGCGCGTGGTCTTCGGAGATCGCGAGGGTCGGCACGATGAGGGGCTCGATGCCCTTGGCCGGCAGGGCCGCGGTCGCCTTCCACTCGACCACCGCCTGGGGTCCGGAGCCGTCGGGCTTGAAGGCGTACAGGTGAATGGAGTTCTGCCCGACCGTGGCCGGCGAGATGTCGACCTGGAGCTTGAGCAGGCTCGTCGAGACGGTGCTGTCGAACGGCCCGGCCGGGACGCCCTGCCCGCTGCGCGCCGGGGTGGTCTGCACCAGCACGGAGGTGAGCGCCAGGACGACGACGGCGATGGCGACCTCGATCAGGACCGCGGTGCGCAGTCGCTTCCGGGCGTGCTCCTTGGGTAGATCCACCTCGGCACGCCGGCCGGCCTCCTCTTCGCCCTGTTCCGCCGCTCCGTCGCCCTCCGGCTCTCCGCCGTCCTCGGTCGTTCTGCGCTTCAGCGCTTCGGCGCCGCCAAGCCCGCCGTCGTCCTCGAGCCCACGGTCGCCCTCGAGCGCTCCGCGTTCCGGCGCCTTGGCGGGTTCCAGCGCTCCGGCGCCTCCCAGCGCTTCGGCGCCACCCGGCGTCTCGGTGTCGGCTGCCGCCCTTCCGGACATTTCCGAAATGTCGCCGACGCCGGTCGCAACCGGGATCGGTGCGAAGCGGCGCTTCGTCAGGCTGCTGGAATACGCGGCCACGGACACCACGACGGTGAGCAGCGCCACCTTGGCGATCACCAACTTGCCGTACAACGTGCCCGTGAGCGCGTCGATCGTGCCGATCTCCACGAGCGCCTGCGCGGTGCCCGCCAGCACCAGCACCGTGACCGCGAACAGCGCCCATCCGGACCAGACCGGGACGATCGCGGTGAGCTCCCGCGTGTTCGCGCGGCGCAGCAGGAACCCGAACAGCATGACCAGTCCGCCCAGCCAGATCGACATGGCCGCGAGGTGGGCGACGGCGGCGACCACGGTCAGGGTCGGAACCGGCGACGCGCTCGGGTGCCCCGAGATCGGCCAGGTGGCCAGCCCGATCAGGCCGAGGATGATCATCAGTGTCTGGTCGACCTTGCCCGCGCGTCCCGCGATCACCGGGCGCAGCAGCACCGCGGTGGCGAGGACCACGCCGAGCCGCACGAGGTGCGCCGCGCCGAACGGGGTGCCGAGCATCTCGCGGGTCGCCGCGCCGGTGACGTCGAAGAGCGTCGTCCCGGCGGTGTAGGGGATCTGGAGGTACAACTCCAGGATCGTGCTCAACGCGAGCAGTCCGGCGCCCGTCTGCGCCAGCCGGCCCGGATCGCGGGCGGAGAGCCGGCGCGGCCAGAGGGCGAACAGAATCAGCGACGGGCCGACGAGCAGCACCAGACCGGCGTAGCCGAGGAAGCGCGCGACCGACATGGCGTTCTTGACCACGGCGTCGGTCTGGACCGAGGAGCCGGCGTCGCCGATGTTCGGGGTCGCGGAGACCTGGCCGTAGGAGAAGCTGAAGCCGCCGCTGATGGGGTGGCTATCGGCCGAGATGGCCCGGTAGCTGACCAGATAGGTGCCCTTGGGGCCGCTCGGCTTCAGCGGGATGACCAGCTCCGTGTCGCGCACGGCGGGCTTGCCGGTGTCGGCCCGGTTACCGTCCGGGCCGATGATCCGGATCTTGTCCGTGACGAGACGCACCGGCTCGCTGAAGGTCAGCGTGACCTCGCCGGGCAGCCGGTCGAGGACCGTGCCGGCGACGGGCGCCGTCCGCTCGAGGGTGGCATGCGCGCTGGCGGGCGCGCTGGGCAGCACCAGGATGGCCAGGGCACCGAGGAGCATCGCCAGCGGTACGGACCATCTGCGTCGGGTCATGCCGTCATGATTTCGCGACCGTCATTCCAGGGTGGTCGCGGGTCGGCCACCCAAAGTTCCCAGTAACTATAAGTAGTTATACGCTTACGCGTAGCTATGCGTCCCCTCGGGCTCGACCCTCACGCGATAGAGTCCAGTCATGACGACGACTCGCCTCGAGCCGGGCGACACCGCCCCCGAGTTCACGCTGCAGACGGACCGGGACGAGCCCCTGTCGCTCGCCGACCTTCGCGGTCGCAAGGTCGTCCTCTACGCCTACCCCGCCGCGATGACGCCGGGTTGCACCAAGCAGGCGTGCGACTTCCGTGACAACCTCGCCTCGCTGCAGGCGGCCGGCTACGAGGTCGTCGGCATCTCGCCGGACTCCCCCGCGAAGCTGGCCCAGTTCCGCGAGCGCGACGCGATCACGTTTCCGCTCGTCTCCGACCCCGACCGCTCGGTGCTGCGCGCATACGGTGCCTACGGCGAGAAGCAGAACTATGGCCGCACGGTGCTCGGCGTGATCCGCTCCACCTTCGTCATCGACGAGAAGGGGACCATCGAGCGGGCTCTTTACAACGTGCGGGCGACCGGGCACGTGGCAAAGCTTCGCAAGGATCTCGGCCTGGACTGAGCGGTGGCGCCCCTGGGCCGAATTCGGGAGCGTATGCCGAGGTCAGCACGAGATCGCGCACCAAAACACATCGGTAATCCGGTCGAAACGGTTCGTACCTAGGCTCTCGTCATGGCGGACATCTTCGATGATTACCTGATGTCCGGGGCCATGTTCGAAGCGTGGGACGAGATGTTCGAACGCCCCGGCCAGCCGCGATCGCCCTATCGTTCGCTGTTCGCCGCGCTCCAGCCACTGGCCCCGGCCGACCTCCGGTTCCGGGCCGACCAGCTGGCCCGCGTCTTCACCGACCGTGGGGTCACCTTCGCCTACGCGGGCGAGGAGCGCCCATTCCCGCTCGACCTCATCCCCCGCATCCTCGACGCCACCGAGTGGGATCTGCTGACGACCGCCGTTCAGCAGCGGGTTAAGGCCCTCGAGGCGTTCCTCGCCGACATCTACGGCGCCGGCCGCGTGTTCGTCGACGGCGTGGTGCCCCGCAAGCTCATCACCACCAGCGCGCACTTCCACCGCCAGGCACACGGGATCGCACCGCCCAACGGCGTGCGGGTCCACATCAGCGGCGTCGACCTCGTCCGCGACGAGGAGGGCCGCTTCCGGGTCCTCGAGGACAACCTGCGCATCCCGTCCGGGGTGTCGTACGTCATCGAGAACCGCCGCGCCCTGACCCACACCATGCCGGCACTGTTCGCGGAGGCGCGCGTCCGGCCGGTCGACGACTACCCGGCCCGGCTCCTCGCGGCGCTGCGGGCGGCGGCCCCGGAAAGCGTCGACGACCCGACCGTTGTGGTGCTCACCCCGGGCGTCTACAACGCGGCGTACTTCGAGCACGCGCTGCTGGCCCGCCTCATGGGCGTCGAGCTCGTCGAGGGCCGCGACCTGGTGTGCAGCGGCAACCGCGTACGCATGCGCACCACGCAGGGCGAGCGTCCGGTGCACGTGGTGTACCGACGGGTCGACGACGAGTTCATCGACCCGCTGCACTTCCGCCCCGACTCGGTCATCGGCTGCCCAGGGATCGTCAATGCGGCCCGCGCCGGGCAGGTCACGCTAGCCAACGCGGTCGGCAACGGGGTCGCCGACGACAAGCTCCTCTACACCTACGTGCCGGACCTGATCCGCTACTACCTGTCAGAGGAGCCACTGATCGACAACGTCGAGACGTACCGGCTCGACGACCGCGACCCGGACGTTCTGCACGACGTGCTGGGCCGGCTCGACCAGCTGGTGCTCAAACCGGTCGACGGCGCCGGCGGCAAGGGCATCGTCATCGGCCCGCAGGCCTCCGAGGAGACGCTGGCCGGGCTGCGGCGAGCGGTCGAGAAGGACCCGCGCGGCTGGATCGCACAGCGCCCGGTCGCGCTGTCCACGTCGCCGACGCTGCTGGGCGACCGGGTGGCGCCCCGCCACATCGACCTGCGACCGTTCGCCGTCAACGACGGCAACGAGATCTGGCTGCTGCCCGGCGGCCTGACCCGGGTCGCGCTGCCGGAGGGCGCCCTCGTCGTCAACTCCAGCCAGGGCGGCGGCTCCAAGGACACCTGGGTGCTGGCCCACCCCGGCGAGCCCGCGCCCTCCGCCCAATTCGGCTTGATGAAGCTTCGCGCTGGTCGACCCGGGCAAGGTGCCCCGAGTCCCCACGCCAGGGCCGACATGGCCGAGCTCCGGGACTCGGGCGGCAGCCCTCGTGACAGCGGCCCAGCGGCCGCACAGATGGCCGGACAACAGCAGTAGGAGTGCTGATGCTCAGTCGCATCGCGGAGTCGCTGTTCTGGATCGGCCGCTACGTCGAGCGGGCCGACGACACCGCCCGCATCCTCGACGCGTTCCTCGGCCGGCTGCTGGAGGACCCGTGGGCCGACGAGGACGCGGCGTGCCGCAGCCTCATGTCGATCCTCGGCACGCCCGCCCCGCAGGACCGACGCCTGTCCACCGGTGACGTGCTGGAGCTGCTCGCGTTCGACGCGGAGGACCCCAGCGCCATCTCCGGCGCGGTCGTGGCCGCCCGCGACAACGCCCGTGGCGTGCGCGAGACGATCTCCAGCGAGATGTGGGAGTGCCTCAACGTCACCTGGCACACGCTCGCCTCCCGCAGGGTCGCCGCCGAGCGCCTCGGGCCGACCGTGTTCCTCAGCTACGTCCGCGAGCGGGCGGCGGTGCTCGCCGGCCTCGCCGAGTCCACGATGAGCCGCGACGAGGGGTGGCGCTTCCTGGTCCTCGGGCGCAGCCTGGAGCGAGTCGACATGACCGCGCGACTGCTGTCGATCCAGTCCAACACGCCGGACGAGGTCACCGGGTGGCGCACCGTGCTGCGCTCCTGCGGCGCCGACGAGGCGTTCCTGCGTACCCATGGCGGCACGTTCGATCCGCAGCGGGTCACCGAGTTCCTGCTGCTGGACCGCCTGTTCCCGCGATCGGCGCTGCACGCCCTCGGTACGGCCGAGCAGTGCCTCGTCGACCTGGCGCCCACGATCGAGCGCGCCGGCGTGACCGACGCCGCCCGCCGGCCCGTCGGGCAGATCCGGACCCGCCTGGAGTACGCCGACACCACCACGCTGCTGTCGGAGCTGCCGAACCACCTGCGCGCGCTGCAGCAGACCTGCTCGACCGCGAGCGCGGCGATCACCGCCCGTTACTTCCCGCAGTCCACGCCCGTCACGTGGGGCACCGTCGCTTGGGGTGTGTCATGAACTGGCGTCTCAAGATCCGGCACGTCACCGGTTACAAGTACGCGGGTACCGTCTCGGCCTCCTACAACGAGGCCCGGCTCACGCCGATGACCCTGCCGTGGCAGACCACCCTGTTCAGCCAGGTCGAGGTCACTCCCGGGGCGACGACGTACCGCTACCACGACTACTGGGCCACCCAGGTCACCGCGTTCGACCTGCACCGCCCCCATCAGCAACTGCGGGTCGTCTCCAGCAGCCTGGTCGAGGTCTCCCCGCCGCCGGCGCCGCATACTTCGCTCGGCTGGGCGGACCTCGGCACCGACGCCGTGCTCGACACGCACGCGGAGTTCCTCGGCAAGAGCCGGCTGACCGACGTCGGCCCGGCCCTCGTCGAGGAGGTCTGGGCCGCGGTCAGCGGCCACAGGCCGGCCGAAGCCGCCGAGGCGGTGTCGCACTGGGTGCGCTCCGAGGTCGCGTACGTGCCCGGCTCGACCGGCGTGCAGACCAGCGCCCAGGAGGCGTGGGACCTGCGCAAGGGCGTCTGCCAGGACATCGCGCACCTGACCGTCGGGCTACTGCGTGCCAGAGGGGTGCCCGCGCGGTACGTCTCCGGATATCTCCACCCGAAGGTTGAGGCCGAGGTGGGCGAGACCGTCGCCGGCCAGAGCCACGCCTGGGTCGAGTGGTGGTGCGGCGACTGGACAGGATTCGATCCCACCAACGGCGTGCCCGTCGGCCCACGGCACGTGATCGTCGCCCGCGGCCGCGACTACGACGACGTTGCGCCGCTGCGTGGGGTGTACCACGGCGCGCCGAGCGAACACCTCGGCGTCACGGTGGAGATCACGCGGCTGGCCTGAGTATTGTGTCTCTCGGTTACAGGGGCCGTAGCCCAATGGCAGAGGCACACGGTTTAGGTCCGTGCCAGTGTGAGTTCGACTCTCACCGGCCCCACAGGATTGGACTCATCACGCCGTTGCTTGTTTCGGCACGTTACGACGCTGTCGCGGCGTGCCGGCTCGGGGTGGTTCGTCCGGTAGGACGAACCACCCCGCCGGGACGGCTACCCGATCAGCTTCCAGGGACCCTTCGGATCACCAGGCACCTGACCACACGTCCGTCCCTTCTGGTCATACGCCTTGCCTACTTGCGCACGACGAGAGCCGGGGCCTGAACAGCCCCGCCCGGCAGTGAAGCCACCGAGGCCGACACCTGGTAGGTCCCCGACTTCAGCGACCGGGGAACCGAGATGTTGCCGGAGATGGCGCCGAACGCATTCGCCACGAGCACGACGTTCGACTTGTCGAGCGAGACCGTCACCGGCTCGCCGGCGACGAAGCCGGACCCGGTCACAGCGACCACGTCACCGGCGTTGGCCTCGCTGGCCCCCAGCTGCACGGCCGGGGCGTCGCCTGCGACCGCGAAGATCCGCTGGCCGGTGGCGGCCGTCGGGAACGTGATCGAGGTGACCTTCCAACCCGCGGGAGCGACGTACGGCTTGGTCGCGAAGATGTACGCGCCCGCGTCGTTGGCCGTCTCGACGGCGAGGCGGTGCGGCGTCCACGCGACGACGCTGTTGTCGTACTGCGGCTGCAGCGTCCCGTTGCGAACGTCGCCGGTCGTCGACGGCAGGACCCAGTTCGAGAAGGCCACGGGGTAGGTGGCCTCGGCGACATTGGTGCCGTCCGTGATCTGCAGCGTCGCCTGGACGGTCGTGTTCCCGGTGTAGGCCGCGCCAACGAGCGAGAACGCCGAGGTGGGACGCTCGAGCTGGATGGTCTGGTTCGCGGCCGGCTGGTAGGCCTCGGCGTACCCGACGGGCGCGTTGGGCCACACGACGGACAGAGGCACGCCACTGGCGGTGAAGTGCTTGACCGCGCCGGGGGCGAGACCCACGGCGGCGAGCTCCTTGCGGTCGTAGGTGTTGGTGGTGGTGTTGTTTCCCATGTTGGTGCCGTTGCTACCGGACCACGTAATGCCGCTGCCGCCGTCGAACGAGCCCTTGAGGGCGTCATAGAGGGCGGTGCCCGTGACGGTCTTGCTGGCCTCGAGCGACCCTGGCTTGACGACCCGGAGAATGGCCTTCTCAGAGGTCGACGATCCGTTCGAGGTGACGGTCACGGTCGCCTCGTAGTAGCCCGAAGGCACGTGGGGAGCGACCGTGATGGACAGGGGAACGCTGACGCGGCCCTGAGCGTCGAAGTGCTGGGTAGGAACTGAAGCGACGACGATGCCCGGGTTCGAGGTGGTGACGGCGACGTGGAGCGCCTGGGCCTTCGAGCCGATGCGCTGGATGTCGACCTGGGCGGTGCCTGTTGCGCCAGGCTGCAGCTCGACGGCGCCGAACGTCGGCGAGCCGACGGTGTTGACGTTGAGCGAGACGGGCTTGGAGCTCTCCTGCCACGACGGCGGGACGTCGGAGTTACCGGTGCCCCAAGCGTTGGGCGTGGTAGCGACGGTGAAGTCGATCGTGGTGTCCTTGGAAACGGTCTTCCAGTCGAACCACGACTTGGTCGACGACGCGCCGTTGATCTTGACGTTGTTGATGTACCGCTTGCCCGACTGAGCGCCGGGGGCGTTGATGGTCAGCGTGCGACCGTTGCCGAGCTTGATGATCGACTTGTCGAAAAGCGGGGTGTTGAAGTTCACGGCCGAGGCGCCAGAGGTCTCGGGGTACATACCCAGCGCCGACCAGACGTACAGGTTGGCGAGGGCACCGAGGTCGTCGTTGCCGGGCTCGGAACCCGCCGGCTTGTAGCCGAACAGGGTCCCCGTGATCTTGTCGACCACTTCGGACGTCTTGTCGGGGCGGCCCAGGTAGTTGTAGACCCACGGCACACCGAAGTTCGGCTCGTTGTCGAGGTTCATGTAGGGCACGTTGGCACCGGCACCGCGGACCAGGCCGGTCGACAGGAACTTGTCGAGCCGCTCGGTCGCGGCCTCCTTACCGCCCATGGCGGTGATCAGGCCGGCGAGGTTGTGCGGCACCATCCACAGGTACTGCTCGGCGTTACCCTCCTCGAAGCCCTGCTGGCCGAGGTCGTAGACGTTACCGCGGTAACCGAACGAGGCCGGGTACTGCAGGCGCGGGTCGGACTCGGGGTAGCGGCCGTTGACGTCGCGCGGCTGGATGCCGTCCGCCGTCGGGTTCCACAGGTTCTGCCACCACTGGGCCCGCTCGTAGAACTGCTTGGCGGTGGCGGTGCGGCCCCTGGCCTGGGCGAGCTCGGCGACGGAGAAGTCGGCGATCGCGTATTCGAGCGTGTAGGACGCGCCCGTGACCACATGGTCCGCCTGGAAAGGCCGCAGCTGCGGGGCGTACTTGTACTCGTTGTAGTAGTCGGCCCCGGGCCGCTGCATGATGGGCCAGCGGGTGTTCGTCATGCCGTTGGTGCCACCGGCGCCGGTGTTGGTGCCGCCGGTGAACTTGCCGGCCTTACTGCCGATCGAGTTCTCGAGCATGATGTCGATCGCTCGGTCGACATTCCAGTCGCGCGCACCGAAGTGCCACGTGAACGCCAGCAGCGGTGCGACGCTGTCCCCGTTCATCTGGTTGGTCGAGGTGTTGGCAACCGCCCACCTGGGGAAGGAACCCATCTGTTCGGCCGCATTCACCAGGGACTGGGCCTGGTCGGAGGCGACGTCGGGCCAGATGGCTGCCTGGAAGGGGGTCAGGGCGCGATAGGTGTCCCAGTCGGAGATCATCGTGTACTGGCGCCGAGTCCGCCCGTTCGCCCCGGGGCTCTCCGAGACGTTGTGAACCTTCGGCGTTGACTCGAACCCGAGGTACTCGCCGTTGACGTCACTGTGGGTGGCCGGGTGGGTAATCGAATGGTAGAGCTGGGTGTAGAAGGTACGCAGGTTGTCGTCCGACTGGCCGTCAAGCGGCGCGGAGACCTGGACCTTGCTCAACTCGGTGTTCCACGCCGCACGGTTGGCCGTCCTGACATCGTCGAACGTCCGCGTGTTGGGCATCTCGGTGTTCAGGTTGAGCACGGCGTTCGCCGTCGAGGTGTAGGAGATCGCCATGCGGGCGCGGATGACCTGCGTCCCGTCCGGGAAGGTGAAGTAGCCACCGGTCTGGGTGTTCGCGTTGGTGGAGACATGCGTACGCCCGGCCTGAGCGGCCTGCCCGTTGACCCAGGTGCCGAAGCCGGCCCACGGCTGCTCGAAACGCAGCGCGTAGTAGAGGTTGTGCTGCTGGCCCTTGCGGCAGAAGTTTCCGACCAGGGCCCGAGCCGTGATCAGTCCGGTCGCCGGGTCGACCGTCATCTCCGAGTTGAAGGAGGACGTCGACCAGGCGGTCTGGTTGGTCCGCAGGAACACCTTCGGCGCCGGCGTGTCGGCCGGGAAGGTGAACTGAGCAATACCGGCACGGGTGGAGGCGCTCAGTTCGGTGGTGATCAACCGACCGGCGGCAGTCGTCCCGTTCATGGTCGAGGTGTCGCGGGCGGTCGCCTTGTAGTAGCCCGTCTCCCCGGTCTCCGGGAATTCGGTGCGGTTCAGCGAGATCTTCTGGGCCCACGGTGCCGCGGTGTTCGACGTGGCCGTGAGGTTGTCGTAGCTGGTGGGAAGGATCGGGAAGTCACCGCCCATGCCGCAGCCCTGCGAGGCGTGGGTCATGCCGAACCCGATGATGTGGTTCTGGTTGTACTTGTAACCGGCGCCGCTGGGTCCGTTGGTGCTCTGGACGTTGCCCCCGCTGGCCGTGTCCGGTGAGAACTGAACCATGCCGAAGGGCATGGCCGGGCCCGGGAACGAGTTGGTGGCGCCCTGCGTGCCGGCGAGCGTGTGGACGTACTGAGCGGGGTCGGTGACGAGGGGTTCTGCCGCCATCGCCGACGGCACCGCCACGAATCCCGAGGCGGCGACGAGCGCCACGATGCTTGGGATGGCAAGACGCGGAACGCGTCTGCCTATCGCTGGACTGACTAACTTCATCTGTTGCCGGTCTCCTGATCTGTGAAACCGAGCCGGGGTATTAGCTCGGTTCGGTGACGTCGCCCCGGTCGAGGTATGGGCCATCCGCTCGATGGGGCGTACACCTTGGCTCGGTGTCGGCGTTCCACTGACTGCTGCGCCAGGCCGGCGAGACCCGCGAGCGCCGCCGCCAGGGCGTTCACCCAGCCACGGTTGAGCCAGCGCCGCTTGGCGACCGCCCCGAACCAGTCGGGTTGTGGGCATTGCCAAGCTGCACGGACTGCAGAGGTGGACCCAGACCACCTCTACACGATCATCAATGCTTCTCGCAGAGGTCGGCGACTGGAAGGCCGCCGGCCGCGAGCCCGATCAGGACGGCGAGGTCCCGATCTTCACCATTTCGGGCCGGGAATGGATACACCCGCCGACGTGGTCCGTCGAGGCGTGGCCGGGGGTGGACCGGTGACCGCTGGCCGCCAGTGGGTCGCACGCGGCCGGTCGGACCGACCTACCCTGAGGCGCACGCGCACCATGAGGACTTCCCCCCCTTACTAATGACAGCGCTGTCATTGGTTTGGTTAGGAAGCTTGGCAGGCCGTGCCAATGCCGTCAAGGGGCCGAACGTCCCGGTAGTCGGCTACGACGTTCGCGTCGGCGTGCCGCAAGCACCCGGTGCCGCCGTACGCACGACGCCAGAGCCCGCGAACGCGCTGGCTCATCGGCCATCTCGAACGGGATGAGCCGACGCGAACCCGACCTGTGGCTTCCGTCGCCGTACGGGTTGTGGCAATCTGATCGACCAAGCGGAGTTCCTGGTATGGGTTGTCTTGGAGTGACAAAGCCCTATGCCGGAACTCGGCCTCTCCCTCCCTGATCAACACGCACCCTTGCCAGCTCGCTGCCCAGAGCGCCTGGTTGAGCGGCGTTGACACTCGCCCATGCAGTGGGCCCGTCTGAGGACAATGAGTGGTGTGACAAACCAACCTGCTGAACAGGCAGACGCGACCCGACGCCCGACGCTCACGCATGTCGCTGAGCTCGCGGGGGTCAGTCTGAAGACTGCCTCCCGGGCGCTGGGAGGCGAGCCCCACGTCAGCGCGACCAAGCGCGAGCGGGTGTTCGCCGCGGCCCAGCAGCTCGGCTACCAGCGCAACGCCGCGGCGAGCCTGCTCGCCCGCGGGCAGTTGTTCGACTCCGTCGGTCTGATCATGAGCGACCTGGCCAACCCGTTCTACCCCGCCCTGGCGAAGGGGCTCGAAGACGAGCTGCGCACCGGCGGCCTGCTGCTCACGGTGGCCAACTCCGGCGAGTCGCCCGAGGTCGAGTGGTCGCTGGCGCGTAATCTCGCCGACCGCCAGACGAAGGCGGTGATCGTCGCCTCGGCGATGGCTGACCACACGGTCTACCGGGAGCTCCAGGATCGCGGCATGCCGGTGATCTTCGTCGACCGCCCGGTGCAGCAGCTCGATGCCGACGCTGTGGTGTTCGACAATGTTGGCGGCGGACGTGCCGCCGCTCTGCACCTGCTCTCCGCGGGGCACCGGCGCATCGCCTTCATCGGTGACTACGACTGGCTGCCGACCCACCGCGACCGCCTCGCCGGAATGGCCGGCGCGCTCGAGGCGGCCGGGGTGACGGACTGGCGTCGGTGGCTGCGGACCGGCGCGCATGACGTGGCCGCCGCCCGTGCGCGCGTAGCCGAGCTCCTCGACACCCAGGACCCACCGACGGCCTTCTTCGCCGGCAACAACAGAGCGTTGCTCGGCGTCGTCGAGGAGCTCGTCCACCGCGCCCCGGACCCGCTACCCGCCGTCGTCGGCTTCGACAATGTCGAATGGGCCAGGGTGCTCGGCGTGACGGTCGTAGCCGACGACCCCGAGGAGATGGGGCGGCAGGCGGGCCGGCTGGCCCTGGCCCGGCTCGCGGACCGGGACCGGCCGATCGAGACCGTCGTACTGCCCACGACCCTCGTCTCGCACGGGTCGGGCGAGCGGCGCGCACCGATCCCGGCCTGACGATGGCCTGACACCGCTGCGCCGGATCGCGTTCGCCGCGGACCCGCTGCCGTACTTTCGACCAGCCTTCACGCACCGTAACGATCTCTCGGCCGGTCGGGCGGCCGCGCCGGCGTGTCGAACGTGATCGTGTGGCGACGCGGAGGCCGGACGACGCCGCGCTCCCTGGCACGCGCCCCTGCCTTGGGCACAGTGACAGTGATCGTTCCCGGCCGTCGATGCCGGAACCGATATCCGGCGCGAGGACCGGTGTTGCGTGCCTCGGCGCGGGTGCGTCCGCGACGCCCTTGGTCGACCCGAACACTGCCGAGCGGTCTGCCCGACAGGCAAGGCAACGACTCGGACCAGCCTGCTCCGCGCGTTGTTCCACCTGCTGCGCCTGCGGCCGCCACACAGATGGTCCGGTGGCGGGACCTGCTACTGGCAGTGATCGACGGGACTGTGCTCTCGGTCCCCGGCGCGCTCGCGGTGCGCGCCCGCTACCCGAAGCAGCGAGGTAACCACGGCGGGGCCGGCCGGCACCGTAACACCATCTTCGTGCCGTGGCTCGAGCACGGCTTTCGGCGCGCGAAGGTCTAGCGCGCGGAGAGCCGCATCCGGTTGAGCGCGGCCATGGCCTCGTCCGGCTCGTCGACGCTGACCGTGAACTGCCGCCCGCCGAAGTCGAACATCAACGCCGGCCCGGACCGCACGATGACGGCCCGCCCGCGCCCGGGCACCCACGTCCACCCCCACCGCTGCCCGATGCTTGACCGCACGTCAACCGTGCGCACGTCGTGCACCATGCGCAGCGGCACCGCGATGGACGGCATCGGCAGCAACCCGTGCCGAATCCGCACGTTGTACATGCTGATCTGCACGCTGACGTGCGCCATCGCCCCCGCCCAGACGAGCGCCGCCAGCCCGGCCAAAAAGAGCAACACCGTCAGCGCGAGCCGTTTGGGATGCTCGAACGGCTCGCCTGGCGCTCCGAGGGACCCCGCGACGAAACACACCACGGCAGCCCCCACCCCGGCGCCGGCACGCCGGTACCCGATGGCCCGCCCGGCCCAAAGCAGAAACGACACGCGCGTTGTTCTACCAGAGCCCCACCTGCTGGACGTCCACACGCCGCGTGACGGTCCACACTCTTCGATCCCACTCCCCTGCGTTCCACGCCCCTCACCCCCTTGACCACCACAAACGCACCCCGAACTCCCACCCACTCAGCTCAGCCAGCAGCTGTCCGATGCCGGTCAGTCCCGCCGGCCGATGGCAACCCAAACCACGCTGATCACCATCTACGAACACAAGCCCGACACCCGACACCACGCGCCGCAGACCGCTCTCCGCAACACCGTCAACAACCACACGGCACGGCCTACGACAGAGCGGCCGTCAAGGCGTCAGAGGACCGTGACCTCGTCCCCGATCGCGATCTTCCCGCGCACGTCAGGGATGAGGTTGAGGCCGAACATCAGCCCGCCCGGGAACCGTCGATGCCGGCCGAGCACCCGAAGCGGCTGCTCGCCCTTCTCACCCGTCTCGGGGTCGATGGTGGTCAGCACACACCGGCTGCAGGGCTTCGGCACCCGAAACGCGACATCGCCGATGACGACCCGCCGGCCGATCCAGTCGTCCTCCGCCCAGGCCGGGGCTCCGGAGACAACGACGTTGGGCCTGAAGCGTGTCATCGCGATCGGCTCGTCGCCGTCCTCGGCCAGCCAATCGTTCACCGCGTGCAGGGATGCCTCGTTGGCCAGCAGCAACGGATAGCCATCGGCGAAGCTCACACGGTCGTCCGGATCGCCGAACTTCGGGTCGACAGGTCGCCGCGTCGGATCGTCGAGATAGAACAACCGAGCCGGCCGAGCGATCACCTGAGACACCCACTGGTCCGCGACGTCCCCCGCAGACGTCGCGGCGATCCACTGATGAAAATGCCTGACCTCCGCCGGTGCCCCCGACGGAAAGGGCACTTGGAGCGGAACCGCCCCCTGCGCATGGAGCACGAGGCCGCGATCGTCGTAGTGCGGCCGAATCCTCCCCATCGCCGGCCAGACCCGCTGCGTGATGAGCTTGGCCTCCTCGTCGACGACGATCCAACGCCGGTCGCCCGCCAGGCCCCATGGCTCCACTTCCGCGGTTTCCGCCTCGACGCGATAGCAGCTCTTGATCGGATAGGTCGCCAAATAGCTCAGCCGCACCCTCAGAGAGTCGCATGTCATCCTCCCTTCCTGCCAACAGTCTGAATGACTCCATGCGGTTGACGCAACCCTGAAAGCAGACTTACAGTCAGGTCATGACCCCATCCCCGCGCCAGCGGATCCTCGACCTCTTCGACGGGCAACGTCTGACACCCGTCCAGCGCCGCATCGCGCGCATCCTGGTCGAGCACGCCGGTCAGGCCGGCTACCTCTCCAGCGGCGACCTGGCCACCCTCGCCGGCGTCAGCCAACCCTCGGTGACCAGGTTCGCCACGGCGCTGGGGTTCGAGGGCTATCCGGCACTGCGGGACCAGTTGCGGGTGACGATCGACGGCTACCGGCACGGTTCGTCCACAATGGACGATGCTGTCGACACCGCGCCGGTCAGCCAGTTCGAGCAGGCGCTCAGCGATGAGATCACCAACCTGCGGAGGCTCTCCGACACCCTGCGCGACGCCGAGCCCCTGAACGAAGCCGGCCGCCTGCTCATGCGGAGCCGCCCACTGCCGGTGCTCGGCATGCGGGCGGCCGGGGCGCTCGCCGGAGCCTTCGTCTATTTCGCCGCCAAGGTGCACCCGGACGTCCGGTTGCTCCACGAGCAGGGCAGCCTGTTCGCGGATCGCCTGGAACAGGCACGCGCGGCCGGCGCAGTTGCCATGCTGGCGTTTGTGCTGCCCCGATACCCCCGCGAGGCGATCGACGCGCTGCGCGAGGCGCGGGCCTGCGGGCTTCGCGTGGTCACCGTTACGGACTCGCCGGTCAGCCCCGCCGCAGCCGAGTCGGACGTGGTGCTGCCCGCTCCGGTCGGATCAGGGCTGGTGTTCGACCTGCACACCGCGCCGATGGCCGTGGTGACGATCCTGTTGCAGGCGATGTGCGACTCCGCGCCTGCCGAGACTCAGGAGCGACTCGAGGCGTTCGAGCGCTCCGCCGCCACCCGTCAGGTATTCCTGCCCTAGCCGAGGAGAATCATGGAAGCAATCCGTGCCCCTCGAGGCACCCAGTTGACGACGCGAGGCTGGCAACAGGAAGCCGCCCTGCGCATGCTCATGAACAACCTCGACCCTGACGTCGCAGAGCGGCCACAGGACCTCGTCGTCTACGGCGGCACGGGCAAGGCCGCGCGCGACTGGCCGTCGTTCCAGGCACTGGTTCGCACGCTCACGACGCTGGCGCCCGACGAGACGATGCTGGTCCAGTCCGGCCGTCCGGTCGGCGTGTTGCAGACGCACGAGTGGGCCCCACGGGTGCTGATCGCCAACTCCAATTTGGTCGGCGACTGGGCCACTTGGCCGGAGTTCCGGCGATTGGAGGCACTCGGCCTGACGATGTACGGGCAGATGACCGCCGGGTCGTGGATCTACATCGGCACGCAGGGAATCCTGCAGGGCACCTACGAGACGTTCGCGGCGGTGGCCGAGAAACGGTTCGGCGGGACGCTCGCCGGCACGCTGACCGTCACCGCCGGCTGTGGCGGCATGGGCGGCGCGCAGCCACTCGCCGTGACGATGAACGGCGGCGCATGCCTGATCATCGACGTCGACCGGGCACGGCTCGAGCGCCGGGTCGCCACTCGCTATCTCGACGTCATCGCCGATTCTCTTGAGGCCGGAGTCCGGCTCGCGGCGGAGGCCCAGATCGCCCGCCGGGCGCTGTCGGTCGGGGTCGTCGGCAACGCCGCCCTGCTGCTGCCAGAGTTGCTGCGGATGGGCGTGGCGGTCGACATCGTGACCGACCAGACCTCGGCACACGACCCGCTCTCCTACGTGCCGAGCGGCATCGCGCTCGAGGACGCGGCGGACTACGCGGCGAAGAAGCCCGAGGAATACACGGAGCGGGCCCGGCACTCGATGGCGCGCCACGTCGAGGCGATGGTCGGGTTCCTCGACCGCGGCGCCGAGGTGTTCGACTACGGCAACTCGATCCGCGGCGAGGCACAGCTCGGCGGATTCGATCGGGCGTTCGCGTTCCCGGGGTTTGTCCCGGCGTACATCCGGCCGCTCTTCTGTCAGGGCAAGGGACCGTTCCGGTGGGCGGCGCTGTCGGGTGACCCCGCCGACATCGCCGCGACCGACCAGGCCGTCCTCGACCTCTTCCCGGAGAACGAGTCCCTGCGGCGCTGGATCACCATGGCGCAGGAGCGGGTCGCGTATCAGGGCCTCCCGGCCAGGATCTGCTGGCTCGGCCAGGGCGAGCGCGACCGCGCTGGCCTGCGATTCAACGAGATGGTCGCCGACGGCACGCTGGAGGCGCCGATCGTCATCGGCCGCGACCATCTCGACACCGGATCGGTCGCCTCGCCATATCGCGAGACCGAGGCCATGCGCGACGGCTCCGACGCGATCGCCGACTGGCCGCTGCTCAACGCCCTGGTCAACACGGCGTCGGGCGCGTCCTGGGTGTCGATCCACCACGGTGGCGGCGTCGGGATCGGGCGCTCGATCCACGCCGGCCAGGTCTCGGTCGCCGACGGCACCAAGCTCGCCGCGCAGAAGCTGGCGCGGGTGCTGACCAACGATCCGGCGATGGGCGTGCTGCGACACGTCGACGCCGGATACGAGGACGCGGCCACGGTCGCCGAGGCGACCGAACTTCGGGTACCGATGCGGGAGCAGTCATGATGAGCGCGGAGCGGTTCGCGGCGCTGTGGGAGTCGCTGAGCCCGGTCGGAAGGGTCAGCGAAGACGGCGGATACGTGCGCCATTCGTGGACCGACACCGACCTGGTCTGCCGGGAGTGGTTCGTCGAAGAGGCGCTGGATCGAGACCTGGAAGTCGAGATCGACCGCAATGGCAACATATGGGCGTGGTGGGGCGAGCCCGATGGCGAGGGTGCCGTCGTCACTGGCAGCCATCTCGACTCCGTGCCGCACGGCGGGGCCTACGACGGCCCCCTGGGCGTGGTGTCCGGGCTGCTCGCCATCGACCGGCTTCGCGAGCGCGGAGTGACGCCGTCCCGGCCGATCGCGGTCGTCGTGTTCACCGAGGAGGAAGGGGCGCGATTCGGCGTGCCGTGCCTGGGGTCTCGGCTCCTCACCGGCGCCTACGATCCGGCCAAGGCACTTCGCCTGCGCGATCGGGAAGGGACGTGGCTCGCCGAAGCGATCGGCCGCGCGGGGCTCGACCCCGACCGGCTCGGCCCCGATCCGGAACGGCTGGCGCGCATCGGGGCCTTCGTCGAGCTCCACGTTGAGCAGGGGCGGGCCCTCGACCATCTCGACGCGCCGGTGGGAGTGGCGAGCGCGATCTGGCCGCACGGTCGATACCGGTTCGACTTCACCGGGGAGGGCAACCACGCCGGCACGACCCGGATGGCGGACCGGCACGACCCGATGCTCACCCTCGCCTTCACCGTGCTGGCGACCGACGAGGCGGCCCGAGTCCACGGCGCGCATGCGACGGTCGGACGGGTCGACGTCGCACCCAATGCCACCAACGCGATCGCCGCTCGCGCCTCCGCCTGGCTGGACGCCCGAGCCGCCGATGCGGGCACGCTGCAGAAGCTCGTCGAGTCGATCCATCAGCGGGCCGAGGAGCGCGCGCGGCACGACGGGACCCGCGTGTCGATGGCCGCCGAGTCGCTGACCGACGAGGTCGGGTTCAACGGTGACGTGAGCCGCCTCGCCGCGCTGGAACTGGGTGCGCCGGTGCTGCCGACCGGCGCCGGACACGACGCCGGGGTGCTGGCCCGCCACGTCGACACGGCGATGCTGTTCGTTCGCAACCCGACCGGCATCTCGCACGCGCCGCAGGAGTCGGCCTCCGACACCGACTGCGCCGTCGGGGTGGAGAAGCTCACCGACCTGCTGGAACGGCTATGTCAGTGACGCGCTACCACTGCGCACACGCCTGGCTCCCGACCGGTGTCGAGAACGACGTGCTGATCGAGATCGTCGGCGGCCGGTTCGTCGCGGTGCGCCCGTGGACGCCGGTCGACGCGCCGGAGGCCGGCGACGCGGTGCGGCTCGCGGGCATCACGCTGCCGGGGCTGGCCAATGCCCACTCGCACGCGTTCCACCGCGCGCTGCGCGGACGCACGCAACGGGGCCGCGGCACGTTCTGGACGTGGCGGGAGCAGATGTATGCGGTGGCGGGAGCACTCGACCCGGACTCTTATCACGCACTGGCGGTCGCCGTATACGCCGAGATGGCGCTCGCCGGCATCACATGCGTCGGCGAGTTCCACTACCTGCACCACGGCCCGGGCGGGGTGAGGTATGCGGATCCGAACGCGATGGGCGAGGCGCTCATCGCGGCGGCCGCGGATGCCGGGATCCGGATCACGCTGCTCGACACGCTGTACATGACGGCGGGGGTCGACGGTCGGCCGCTGGAAGGGGTACAGCTGCGCTTCGGCGACGGATCGGTCGACGCGTGGTCGAACCGGGTGGACCGGCTCCGGGGCCGCCCACACGCGCGGATCGGCGCGGCTGCGCACAGCGTCCGGGCCGTGCCGGCCGACGCCCTGGCCGAGCTCGCGGCGCGCACCGGCAGCGTGCCGACGCACGTACACCTTTCCGAACAGCGCGCGGAGAACGAGGCCTGCCTGGCCGTGCACGGCTGCACACCGACCGAGCTGCTCGCCGACCGGGGGCTGCTGGGCCCACGGATGACGGCGGTGCACGCCACCCATCTGACCGACGCCGACCGGGCGGAACTCGGCGACAGCGGCACCGGCGTGTGCTTTTGCCCGACCACCGAACGGGACCTCGCCGATGGCATCGGCCATGCCCGGGCACTCGTCGACGCGGGCAGCCCGCTGAGCCTCGGCAGCGACAGCCATGCGGTCGTCGACCTGTTCGAGGAGGCGCGCGGTGTTGAGATGCATGAACGCCTCCACACCGAGCATCGGGGACACTTCACCGCCGCCGAACTGATCGACGCCGCAACGGTGGCCGGGCACGCCGCGCTCGGCTGGCCGCACAGCGGGATCATCGCCGTCGGCGCGCGAGCAGACCTGGT
The DNA here is from genome assembly GCF_040300025.1 of Dactylosporangium sp. NPDC000555. NCBI lineage: Bacteria > Bacillati > Actinomycetota > Actinomycetes > Micromonosporales > Micromonosporaceae > Dactylosporangium > Dactylosporangium sp. NPDC000555. The sequence continues at coordinate 21,200 of NZ_JBEPDB010000004.1, forward strand.
CACCGTGGCGCTCGACTCGCCTCGCACGGCCGGCTGCGACCCGGCGGCGATCGGGTTCGCGGCCACCGCCGCCGACGTCCGCCACGTCGTGGTGGACGGGCGCGTCGTCGTTCACGATGGAATCCACGTCGCCGTGCCTGACGTCGGATCGGCCCTGACCCGCGCGCTGGGGGACATCTCGGCGGAGTCGACCGGCTACCACGCCGCACAGGGTGACCGGTCGGCCGCTGCCGACGCTTCCTCGACTGCGGTGAACACCAACAAGAAGACCGGCGGGACGACCGGTTCGGTCTCGGCAGACGTCGGTGGGCGGATCGGGGCAGTGCGATGAGGTCGCTGCTGGTCACCAACATCGGCGAGCTGGTCACGGCGGACCCGGCCTGGGGCGAAGGGCCGCTCGGCATTCGGCGCAATGCCGCTCTCGTCATCGACGACCGGCGGGTCGAGTGGCTCGGGCGCGCCGCGGACGCGCCGGCCGCCGACGCGCGCCTCGACGTGGACGGCGCGGCGGTGGTGCCCGGATTCGTCGACAGTCACTCGCACCTGGTGTTCGCGGGCGACCGTTCGGCGGAGTTCGCGGCGCGGATGGGTGGGCAGCCGTACACCGGGGGTGGCATCCGCACCACTGTCGGAGCGACGCGCGCCGCCGGCGACGAGCAGTTGCGGGCGAACGTCGCCCGGCTGCGCAACGAGGCGCTGCGGCAGGGCACCACGACGATGGAGATCAAGTCCGGTTACGGGCTGAGCGTGGCCGACGAGGCTCGCTCGCTGCGGGTCGCCCGGGAGTTCAGCGTCGAAACGACGTTCCTCGGGGCGCATGTGGTGCCGGCGGAGTATGCCGACCGGGCCGACGACTACGTCAGCCTGGTCTGCGGGCCGATGCTCACCGCGGCGCGAGGCGCCGGGGCACGTTGGATCGACGTGTTCTGCGAGCGGGGCGCGTTCGACGCCGACCACTCGCGGGCGATCCTGACCGTGGGCGCCGATGCGGGGCTGGGCGTACGCGTACACGCCAATCAGCTGACCGAGGGGCCCGGCGTCCAGCTTGCCGTCGAACTCAACGCCGCCTCGGCCGATCACTGCACGCACCTGTCCGCGGCGGATATCGCGGCGCTCGCCGGGTCGGCCACCGTCGCGACGCTGCTGCCCGGCGCGGAGTTCTCGACCCGGTCGCCCTATCCGCCGGCGCGCGCGCTGATCGACGCAGGGGCGACCGTTGCGCTGGCCACCGACTGCAATCCCGGCTCCTCGTACACCACGTCGATGCCGTTCTGCATCGCGCTTGCCGTGCGCGAGATGGCGATGACGCCGGCCGAGGCCGTGCTCGCCGCCACCCGTGGCGGGGCGGCCGCGCTGCGCCGCGGCGACATCGGGCATCTCACCGTCGGGGCGCGCGGCGACCTCGTGGTGCTCGATGCCCCCTCCTATGTGCACCTGGCCTACCGGCCCGGGGTGCCGTTGACAACAACCGTCGTGCTCAATGGGGAGCTGGTTTGATCACCATCACCGCCTCTGGCATCACCCCTGACGACCTCATCGCGGTCGCCCGGGCCAACGCGCGGGTGACCCTCGCGCAGGACGCGCTCGACGCAATGCGGGCGAGCCGGTCCATCGTCGACGGGATCGAGCGTGACGGGCGCCCTGTCTACGGGGTGTCGACCGGCTTCGGGGCGCTCGCCAATACGTTCATCGCACCGCAGCGGCGGGCGGAACTCCAACACGCGTTGATCCGGTCGCATGCGGCGGGCATTGGGGCGCCCATGCCGCGCGAGGTCGTCCGGGCGATGATGCTGCTGCGCATCCGCTCGCTCGCGATGGGCCGCTCCGGGGTCCGGCCCGAGGTCGCGCAGGCGCTCGTCGAACTGCTGAACTCGGACATCACCCCCTGGGTGCCCGAGCACGGCTCGCTCGGCGCGTCGGGCGACCTGGCGCCGCTCGCGCACTGCGCGCTGGTGCTCATCGGCGAGGGCTGGGTCCTGACGAAGGACGGCACCCGGATCAGCGCGCTCGACGCCGGCGTGTCGCCGATCAAACTGTCGTCGAAGGAGGGGCTGGCGCTCATCAACGGCACCGACGGCATGCTCGGCATGCTGATCATGGCCATCGAGGACGCCGCGCACCTGTTCACGATGGCGGACGTGACCGCCGCGCTGTCGATCGAGGCGATGCTCGGCTCCGACCGGCCGTTCATGCCGGAACTGCACTCGATCCGGCCTCATCCCGGCCAGGCTGCCTCGGCGGCGAACATCCACCGGCTGCTGCAGGGTTCGCCGATCATGGACTCGCATCGGGACGACCTGGTGCATGCGGTGCAGGACGCGTACTCGATGCGATGCGCGCCACAGGTCGCCGGGGCCGCGCGGGACACGCTGGAGTTCGCGGCGACGGTCGCCGGCCGAGAGCTGCGCTCGATCGTCGACAACCCGGTCGTGCTGCCGGACGGACGAGTCGAGTCGACCGGGAACTTCCACGGCGCGCCGCTCGGGTTCGCTGCGGACTACCTCGCGATCGCGGCGGCCGAGGTGGGCGCCATCGCGGAGCGGCGGGTCGACCGGCTCCTCGACGTGACCCGCTCTCGTGATCTTCCGCCGTTCCTGACGCCGGACGCGGGCGTGAACTCGGGGCTGATGATCGCGCAGTACACGGCTGCGGGCATCGTCGCCGAGAACCGTCGCCTGGCGGCGCCGGCCAGCGTCGACTCGCTGCCGACGTCCGGCATGCAGGAGGACCACGTCTCGATGGGGTGGGCCGCGACGCGGAAGCTGCGCACGGTCCTGGACAACGTCTGCAGCATCCTGGCCGTCGAACTGATCTCGGCGGTCCGCGGCATCCAGCTCCGGGCGCCCCTGCAGCCGTCGCCCGCCGGCCGGCTCACGGTGGCGACGGTGGAGCGCGTCGCGGGAGGACCGGGCCCGGACGTGTTCCTCGCCCCGGTGATGGAGGCGGCCCGCGCCCTGGTGTGGTCGCGCGACCTGAGGAAGGAGATCGAACGGGCGACCGGCCCGCTGGCTTGACGCACGCCGCCGAGCAGCGCGGAGGCCGCCGCACCCAGAGGCCCGCCCTCGGACACAGCGCGGGCACAAACAGCGCGGGCACAAACAGCGCGAAGCGCGGGCCGAGAAGGCGTAGACAGACAGCGCGACACCGCACGGGCCACGGGCCAGGCACAGCGACGCGGCGCAAGCCCGCACGACGCGACCAGAGCCCGCGCGGGTCTGCGCGACGCCGACGATGGCGCCGTGGCGCGGGACTGGGCGACAGAGCCGCAATGGGCCGCGACGCGGGCTTGAGCAGCGATGTCACGCCGCGGTCGCGGCCCAGAGGAGCGTGGGGCCGGTGAGTGGGGCTACAGACGGCCGGCCAGGGTGCGGAAGGCCTTGCCGCGGTGGCTGATGGCGTCCTTCTCGTCCGGTGGCAGCTCGGCCGTCGTGAGGGTGTAGCCGTCGGCTACGAAGATCGGGTCGTAGCCGAAGCCGCCGTCACCGCGAGGGGCGCGGATCAGGTGGCCTCGCATCTCGCCGCGGAGTACTTCCTCGCGGCCGTCGGGGTAGACCAGAGCGGCGGCGCAGACGAAGGCAGCGCCCAAGTGCTCGTCCGGGACGTCGGCCAGCTGGGCCAGGACCAGGCGGAGGTTCGCGCCGTCGCGGTCGGGGGCGCCGCTGGGCAGGCCCGACCAGCGGGCGGAGAAGACGCCAGGCATGCCGTTGAGGGCGTCCACGGCCAGGCCGGAGTCGTCGCCGACGCTCGGCAGGCCGGTGTACTGGACGGCCTCGCGAGCCTTGAGCAGGGCGTTCTCTTCGAACGTCAAGCCCGTCTCGGGGGCCTCGGGATAGGGGTCGACGTCGTCGAGGCCCAGGAGCTCGATGTGGGAGGCAGAGGCCTCCAGGACGCGGCGGAGCTCGACGAGCTTCTTCTTGTTGCGGGTGGCCAGGAGCAGCTTCATCCGGCGATCGCCTTCTGCTGGAGCGTGGCGAGCTCGGCGCAGCCCAGGGCGCCGAGGTCCACTAGGGTGTCGAGTTCGGCGCGGGTGAAGACGCTCTGCTCGCCGGTGCCCTGCACCTCGACGAAGTCGCCGGCGCCGGTGCAGACGACGTTCATGTCGACGTCGGCGACGACGTCCTCCTCGTAGCAGAGGTCCAGGCGCGGATCGCCGCCGATGACGCCGACGCTCACGGCCGAGACGGAGCGGTGCAGGACCTCGGCGGGCTTGCCGGCGAGCTTGCGGTGGGCGGCGAGCCAGGCCACGGCGTCGTGGAGGGCCACGTAGGCGCCGGTGATCGCCGCGGTGCGGGTGCCGCCGTCGGCCTGCAGGACGTCGCAGTCCAGGACGATGGAGTTCTCGCCGAGGGCCTTGAGGTCGATGCAGGCGCGCAGGCTACGGCCGATGAGGCGGGAGATCTCGTGCGTGCGGCCGCCGATCTTGCCCTTGACGCTCTCCCGGTCGCTGCGGGTGGTGGTGGCACGGGGCAGCATCGCGTATTCGGCGGTGAGCCAGCCCAGGCCGGAGCCCTTGCGCCAGCGGGGCACGCCCTCCGTGACGCTGGCGGTGCAGAGCACGCGCGTGGCGCCGAACTCGATGAGCACTGACCCCTCCGGGTGCATGCTCCACTGGCGGGTGATCGATACAGGACGAAGTTGGTCCGCTGCGCGTCCGTCGGGTCGAGCCATACCGACCACCCTAGTCAAGCCGTGATCACGCGACCTTGCCCGGTACCTCGTCACTGCGCACGGAGGCACCGAGCTCGAGGTCGAGCAGATCCAGGTCGGGTGAGCCGTGCCGCCACTCGGACCAGGCGAGGCGGAGCAGGCCGGGCAGGAGGTCCGTCGAGCGGCGGATCACCCACTGGGTGCCCGCGGTGGCCATCCACCATGCCTGCCCCCGCACGGTCGGGGGCGGGCTGCTCGGCTCGAGCGAGGGGCGGGCCGCGGTCAGCCCGGCGGCGACCGGCCCGTCGAGGAAGCCGCGGGCGGCGAGCAGGTCGAAGTACGAGCATGCGAGAAACCGGTGGCCGCGCTCGCTCGGGTGGAGGCGGTCGACGCTCCACATCCGGCGGTCGTACGAGTCCGGGTTGCCCGCCGCGTCGAAGTGCACGGTGTCGTAGCGGGCGGCGATGAGGTCTGCGGCCTGGTTGATCTCGGCCATTCGCCGGGCGAGGGGCCGGGCGAGCGGGCCGGGCAGACCGAACATGCGGCCGGGGTCGGGCAGCCGGATGGTGAGCACCTCGGAGCCGGCCCGGCGGAGGGCGGCGACGGTGCGCTCGAGGTTCTCGGCGAAGCGCACCGGGGAGAACGGGTCCCGCAGCGTGTCGTTGGTGCCGATGAGCACGGCGGCCAAGTCGGGGGCCACCGCCAGCGCGCGGGGCAGCTGGTCGCGCTCGACGTCGGCGGCTCGGGCGCCGCTGGTGGCGAAGTTGTGCAGACGGACGCCGATCGCCTCGGCGAAGATCGGCGCCCAGCCCCGCCACGAGCCGTCTGTCATCCGGTCGCCGAAGCCGGCGGTGGTGGAGTCGCCGAGCGCGGCGAAGGTGGTCATGACGCCGCCACCCCCGACGAGGGAACCGCCACCCCGGAGACAAAGGGGTGTGGAGCCGAGGCGAGGACGGCTGGCGTGACGGGCGTGGTGAAGGCGCTGTTCATGGCACAGCCACCGTCGAGGACGGATGATGCACCGCGAGGAACCCGGCGACCGCGGCCGGCCACGAGAACTGTTCCGCGCGGGCCCGGGCGTCGGCTCGACGTTTTGCGACCGGTCGGGCGAGCACTTGCAGTACACCTCCCGCAAAATCGTTGGTGACGGCGACACCGGCGGCGCCGATCACCTCGGGTAGCGCGGACGCCGCGTCCACGACGACGGGCGTTCCGCAGGCGAGCGCCTCCAGCGCGGCCAGCCCGAAGGTCTCGATCGGGCCGGGCGCGACGACCACGTCCGCGGTGGCGAGCAGCGACGCGACGGCGGTGCGCTCGGTCACGAACTCCATGAAGTGCACCGCGTGGTCGCGGGCCTGCTCCCGCAGCCGGGCGCGCAGCGGGCCGTCACCGGCGACCACGAGCACCGCGTCGACGCCCCGCTTGCGCAGGGCGACGAGGGCGTCGACCGAGCGCTCGGGGCGCTTCTCCGACGAGAGCCGGCCGCAGTGGACGAGCAGCACCTGGCCGGGCTCGGCGTAGCGGGCGCGCAGGGACTCGTCGTATCGGGACGGGTTGAACAGTTCGAGGTCGACGCCGAGCGGCACCTGGGACAGGTTGCCGGCGCCGATGCGGCGGAACTCGGCGGCCGCCCAGCCGGTCGTGCACACGATGCGGTCGTACGAGCGGAAGCTGCGGGCGTTGAGCAGGTCCGCGCAGGGGTTGCCGAGCGGGCCTGCGAACGTGAGCAGGCCGGCCAGGCTCTCGTGCGAGACCATGACCGCCGGGATGCCGCGCTCGCGGGCCCAGCGGCCGGTCCAGCGCAGGGTGAACCGGTCGGAGACCTCGAGCCGGTCGGGCTCGAGGTCTCCGAGCAGCCTGATCAGGCGGCGGCGGTTGAGCAGGACGCGGTACCCGCCGGTGCCGGGCACGACGGGGCCGGGGATCGTGATGACGCGGCCCTGGGCGGTCATCTCGTCGGAGCGGGCGGCTCCTGGAACGATGAGGACCGGCTCGTGGCCTGCGGCCAGGTATCCCTCGCCGAGGGCGTGCAGCGCCGTGCGCAGCCCCCCGGAGCGCGGCATGACGAAATTCGCCAGCCGCACAATCCGAGAGGTCATGCCGCGCCCCATCGATGGGCGCCGCCCAGTCCTGCTGGATGCGGCTGCGCGCAGATCGGCCCAGAGCAACCTCCGCTGCACTCTGGACCGCTCACGCCGCAGCCTCCGCTGCGCTCCGGACCGCTCACGCCGGAACCGGGACGGACCGGGCGGCCAGGCCGCCGGAGTGCACGTCGACGTAGTGCCGGATCAGCTCGTCGCCGACCGCGGACCAGGTGCGCGTGGCGACCGCGACCCGGGCGGCGACGCCCATCGCCTGGCGCCGCTCCGGGTCGCCGACCAGGGAGGCGACGGCGGAGACGAGGGCGGTCGCGTCGCAGGGCGGGACCAGCAGGCCGGTCCGGCCGTCGTCGACCAGGTCGAGCGGGCCGCCCTGGGCCGGCGCGACCACGGGTACGCCGCTGGCCAGAGCCTCCTGGATGGTCTGGCCGAAGGTCTCGAACGGGCCGGTGTGCACGAACAGGTCAAGGCTCGCGAAGACCCGGGCCAGCTGCGTGCCGCGCCGCTCGCCGAGGAACACCGCATCCGGCATGGCCCGCTCGAGGTTCGCCCGGGCGGGACCGTCGCCGACCACGACGACGCGGACTCCCGGGATGCGGCTGACCGGGGCGAGCAGGTCGACCCGCTTCTCGACCGCGAGGCGGCCGACGTATCCGACGACCACCTGCCCCTCGTCCGCCACCGCGCGGCGCAGCGAGGCCGAACGATGCCTCGGGTCGAAGCGGGCGGCGTCGACGCCGCGGCGCCAGAGCCACACGCGCTCGATGCCGTGTCCGTGCAGCGCGGTCGCCGCGGCGGTGGAGGGGGCCAGGGTCCGGTCGGCGGCATTGTGGATGTGCCGCAGCCAGCGCCAGGCGGCCTGCTCGCCGAGGTTGGACTTGTAGTAGAGACGGGCGTAGGCAGGAACGTCCGTCTGGTAGACCGCCACCGTGGGCAGGCCGAGCGACGCGGACACCGTCATGCCGCGCGCGCCGAGCACGAACGGGCTCGCGAGGTGGACCAGGTCGGTGCGGTGGGCCTTCAGGGCGGCGGCCAGGCGTCGGCTGGGCAGCCCGAGCCGGAAGCTCCCATAGCCCGGCGTGGCCACGGAGGGCACGCGGACGATCGGATACGGGAACGAACCGGTGACCGAGCGCGCCGCGGACGATGGCTGTGGGGCGATCACGAGCGGCTCGTGGCCGCGTGCGACGAGGTGTTCGGCGACCCGGACGACGGAGTGGGCAACACCGTTCACATCGGGCGGGAACGATTCGGTGACGATCGCGATCCGCATGCCATGACCATGAGGGGGGCGTCCATGCATGCGGCCACGATATGTTGGCCAAACGGCAAACGGGTGCCTAAATGTCGTATCGGGCACCTGGTCGGACGATGTCGATGGGTCCGGAGAAGGCGTTCGATGCGGCCTGCAGCGTGAGTGCCTCGCTACCCCACGCCGGCACCAGGTGGGTGAGCAGCAGCCGGCCCACGCCGGCCTTGGTGGCGTGCTCGGCCGCCTCCCGGCCGGTGAGGTGCAGGTCGGGCGGATTTTCGACGCCGTCGAGGTAACTCGCCTCACAGAGGAACGCGTCCGCGCCCTGCGCCAGGCGGATGAGTTGCTCGCAGGGGGCCGTGTCGGCCGAGTAGGTGAGCACCCGGCCCTGGTGCTCGACGCGCACGCCGTACGTCTCGACCGGATGGTTGACCCGGTCCACGGTGACCTGCAGGGGGCCGATCGGGAAGCTGCCGGGCTGCAACGCGTAAAAGGTGTACACGTCGCTGATGGACATCGGCTCGTTCTCGGCGCCGTAGGCGGCCGCGATCCGCTCGGGGGCGGCGATCGGCGCGTACACGGGCAGGGGCGGGAACGGTCCGTCCGGCGCGTAGCGCCGGGCGACGATGTACGAGCAGGCGTCGAGCATGTGGTCGCAGTGCAGGTGCGACAGCAGGATGGCGTCCACCTCGTACAGCCCGTGGTAGCGCTGCAGCGTCGACATCGAGCCGGGGCCGAAGTCGATCAACAGGCGGAAGCCGTCCGCCTCGATGAGGTAGGCGGAGCAGGGCGCCTCCGGGCCCGGGAAGCTGCCTGCGCAGCCGAGAACCGTGAGCCTCATGATGCTGCCCTCAACCCGCCGTCTCCCGTCTTCGAACGAATCTGTGGATCGCACCGGTCAGGGTGAGGATAGATCCAATCCGTGGACCGGCCGTTTGTAGGGCATGACTTGGCCCGTCACGCTGCGCAGCCTACGCCGGACTGGCAGCCCAGGTTGAATGATCGGACGCCAGATGTCGCCAACGTGACACGACTGCGTCACGCATAACTACCTCGCTCGTTGCATCCAGTGAGCCAGCACCGGGTAAGAGGAGGCCACCTTGTCGGTCGACGTGTCTCGCGTGAAGCAGCTGCGCCGGCAACTGCCGCACGCGTTCCGCCTGCCCACGGCGACCGACCCGCGCCCGGCCAACCGGCAGATCGCCGCCGTGTGCGGCTGGGCGGCCGCGCTGGGCCTCGGTGGCATGGCGGTGGCGCTGCGGGCATTCGTGGGGCTCATCGGGCATTACCGCGGCTGGTACGCCCCCACCGTCATCACCGTGGGCCTGCTGGGCCTGGCGTGCACGATCGCGGCGTTCGCGAGCGTGCACCACCGGCGGCTGCCGTTCGCCCTGCTGGGCGTCGCCTCGGCGACCCTGCTGACCGGCTGGGTCGTCACGGGCCTGTAGGGCGCGATCGGGCCTGATGGACCTCAGGCCCAGAGCTGACCTTCCAGGGCGCTCTCAGCCTCGGCCAGGGTGCCGCCGTAGGCGCCGGTCGACAGATACTTCCACCCGCCGTCGGCGACCAGGAACACGACGTCGGCCCGCTTGCCGGCCTTGAGCGCCTGGTGGGCGACGGCCAGCGCGGCGTGCAGCACCGCGCCGGTGGAGAAGCCGACGAACATGCCCTCGACCTCGACCAGCTGCCGGGTGCGCAACACCGAGTCTCGCGTGCCGACCGAGAAGCGCCGGGTGAGCACCGTCGCGTCGTACAGCTCCGGCACGTATCCCTCGTCGAGGTTGCGCAGGCCGTAGACGAGCTCGCCGTAGCGCGGCTCGGCGGCGACGATCTCGACGTCCTCGACCTTCTCGCGCAGGTATCGCCCGACGCCCATGAGCGTGCCGGTGGTGCCCAGACCGGCCACGAAGTGGGTGATCGTGGGCAGGTCGCGCAGGATCTCCGGCCCGGTCGACTCGTAGTGGGCGCGCGCGTTGGCCTCGTTACCGTACTGGAACAGCATGACCCAGTCCGGGTGCTCGGCCGCGATCTCCTTCGCCACGGCGACGGCGCGGTTGGAGCCGCCCGCCGCCGGCGAGAAGATGATCTCCGCGCCATACATGCGCAGGATCGAGGTCCGCTCGGCGGACACGTTCTCCGGCATGACACAGACCAGCCGATACCCACGCAGCTTCGCCACCATCGCCAGCGCGATGCCGGTGTTGCCGCTGGTGGGCTCGATGATCGTGTCGCCGGGGCGGAGGCGGCCGGACTCCTCGGCCGCCTTCACCATCCACAGCGCCACGCGATCCTTGACGCTCCCCGTCGGGTTGCGGTCCTCGAGCTTGGCCCACAGCCGAACGTCGGCGCTCGGCGAGAGCCGGGGCAGGCCGACGAGCGGCGTGTTTCCGCACGCGTCGAGAAGGGACTCGTAGCGCGCCACGCGATCAGCCCCGCAGGGCGTGTGCGGCGGCGAACGCCAACGCGCCGCCCGCGACCGCGGGCAGGATCGTCACGGAGTCGCCGTCGTTGAGCTTCGCGTCGAGCGCGCCGAGGAACCGGACGTCCTCGTCGTTGATGTACACGTTGACGAACCGGTGCAGGCTGCCCTCACCGGTGATGAGCCGGTCCTTCAGGCCCGCGTGGCGCGAGTCCAGGTCGGTCAGCAGGTCGGCGATCGTGTCCCCGGATCCGTCGACAGTCTTGGCACCGCCGGTGTAGCTGCGCAGGATGGTGGGGATACGGACCTCGATAGCCATGATTTTTCTCCTCCAGGTGTGGCATGAGTGTTGGACGACGACGAACGGGACGAGTGCTGCACGGCGGCTGATCAGCTGCCGGTCTGACACTCGTAGTCGACGGTCGTCGGACTCTGCCCGAAGAGGTAGGTCTGGACGGCGTTCGGATCCACGACTGCATTAACTACCTGAACCGGCTCCTCGGTGACGGCCCCGTCCACGATGCGGAACGACCGAATCTCGGTCAGCTCGGGGTGACGGGTGGAGACCAGCAGGTAGTGCGCGTTGGGCTCGCCGGCGAAGGCGACGTCCGTGCGGGACGGGTAGGCCTCCGTCGCGGTGTGCGAGTGGTAGACCACGACCGGCTCCTCGTCGGCGTCGTCCATCTCCCGCCACAGCCGCAGCTGCTCCTTGGAGTCGAACTCGTAGAACGTCATGGACCGGGCCGCGTTCTCCATCGGCACGTGCCGCTCGGGCCGGTCGGAGCCAGCCGGACCGGCGACGATCCCGCACGCCTCGTCCGGGTGGTCCCGACGGGCGTGCGTGACGATCGCGTCGAGAATCGCGGCGTCGATGGTCAGCACGCCTGACAGAGTACCGAAACCCGAGCGACACTCGCCCGTGACCGCCCTCACGCCATGAGAGCGCCGACCAGCGACTCCTGCAGGTACGTCAGGTACTGGTACACGGAGAGCTGCCCCACCCGGGCGGAGGTCGGATCGCTCAGGATGGCGTCGTCCAGCTCCGCCTCGATGTCGACGTCGTCGTCCACGATGCCCAGCCGCATGCCGAGGCTGAGCCGGACGTCGGTCAGCGCGCGGAGCCAGGCCTCCGCCTGCTCCTCGTCGAGCGCCACCTCGCCGCCCTCCACCGGCAGCGCGTCCAGCAGCATCGCGGCCTGCTCCAGCTTCGCCGAGCGCAGATCGTCCTCCGTGTAGCGACGCAGTTCGGCCGACAGGGCGGGATCGTCGCGGTACACATCGGGAAACAGCCGCTCGATCACCGGATCGGCGCGGTCGAACCCCTCCGACAGCAGGGTGATCACCTCGAGCATGACCTCGTTGAGCACGGCGGCCTCGCCCGGACCGAACCGGGCGACACACACCTTGCCTTCGCGTACGAACATGGTCACGACTGTTCCACCGTCGCCCAGAGGCCGTGTGCCTGCAACCGTGACGCGTCGTATTCCATGCGCTCGCGCACACCACTCGTCACGATGGCCTTGCCCTTGTGATGCACGTCGAACATCAGGCGTTCGGCCTTCTCCTTGCTGTACCCGAACAGCTTCTGCAGAACCCAGGTCACGTAACTCATGAGGTTGACGGGATCGTTCCAGACGACGGTCACCCACGGACGGTCGGTCTGGGGCACCTCGTCAACCTCGACGTGGGTCTCTTCGATCGGTAGGACCTGCGGCGCCGCCATACCATCATGGTGCCATCAAGCGAGCAGCACGCCATGGTCGACCGCGTCCCCCGCGATGATCTCGAGCGCCTGACGCAACTGTGCGTACCGTTCGTCGAGCTCGTGACCGAGTCCGACCTCGACCTCCCGCAGCGCCTGCTGCAGCCAGCGCCGGCAGTCCTTCTTGTCCGGCAGCTTCGGCGGCCCGCCCGGCGCGTGGCGGGGCTGCCACATGGCATACGACCCGGCGTTGAGCCCGATGCCCAGCGCCGGGAGCACCCGCCAGACGTCCTCTGCGCCCGGGCCGGCTCGGTGGGGCTCCGCGCTGATCGACCCGGACCAGGCGCCGACCGCGGAGAGGCCGTCCAGCGCCCCGGCGCCGGTGAGCGCGGCGACGCCGGATGTGGTCGTCACCAGCAGCACCCGGTCCCGCTCGCGCCCGTCGTCGCGCGCGGCGTCCACGGCCCGCCGGGCGGCGGCGACGACCCGGGCGAGCACGACCTCGTCCGGCGGGCTGTCCAGCAGCGAGCCGAAGACGGCGCCGATCACCTCGCGGGTGTCCGCGTGGAGCACTCGGGTGCTGCGCACGGACAGCGCGTGCAGCTGCCGGTCGAGCACGCGGGGCAGCTCCGGGCAGCCCTTGCCGGAGCCGAGCTCCTGCACGCAGCGCACGTGGATGGTGGCCAGCTCGATCGAGACGCGCTCCATGGCGGCCAGCCGGCGGGCGCGGATCTCCCGGTCGAGCATTTCCTGCCAAGCGTCACCCGTCGCCGAGACGGTGGCGGCGGCGACGCCGGTGCGGGCACCGGCCTGTTCGTCGGCCTGTGCTCCGATCCAGGCCCGCTCGCCGGCCCACGTCTCGAGCAGGTGACGCAGCTCGGCGACGCCGAACACGTTCGCCGGGTCGAGCGAGACCGGGAACCACGGTGCGGTGGCCAGCCAGGGATCCCGCGAGGCGAGCAGCGCCCGGTTGGCGGCCAGCGTCTCCGGCCACCCGTCGTGCTGGTCGATGCCGGTGAGCACGAACGCGATCCGCTCCACCCGGCCGTCGGCGGCGCCCAGCAGGTCGAGGTCGGCGCGGGTGAGCGGGGCCTCGGCGTCGACCGCGAAGAGCAGGCCGAGTCCGCCGGCGGCGGCGTCCAGGACGATCTCGGCGGTGGCCGCGTCCAGGCCCCCGCTGTCGGGCGTGTCGACGAGGGCGACCCGCTCCAGCAGGTCGGAGGGGTGCGTGATCTCGATCCGGCGGGCCGGACGGGCCGGGCCCTTGACGGAGCTGTGGTCCGGGAAGGGGCGCGGCTCTCGGTGCCCGGGCACGAAGGCCCACGCGTCGGCGCGCTCGCCGTGCCGGAACACCAGCCAGGCGTCCCCGGCGTCGATCGGTTCCTCGGCCGTACGCCGGATCAGCGCGTCGACCAGGGCCGTCTTCCCGCCGCGCGGGGCGCCGGCGACGACCGCGTAGGAATGGTGGGGCGGCCGGAGCGGGGCGGCCGGCTGCCGGTGGTTCCGGCGACCGCGAACCGGCATGGCGGACACTGGACTCCCACTCGTCGTGACGCCGTAGTCCGGCGAAGACGTGACAGTCATATCGATCAGCGGCGCCTGCAGGACCCCGAAGCCCATGTGCGACCTCCTTGTGCACGCCCGGGAAGACCCGCCCACGCGCAGCTCAAGGGCGTGCACGGCGGGCACCGGAACGCTACGTGAACGGACACTTACGGCAGCAGGGTCGGAGCTACTCAACTGGCGCCGAGCACACTACTCAAAGTTCGTGCTGCCGTGGGTACTGCGAGTAATCAACGTATCGATATGCTGCATCTGTGCCTCCCTGGAGCTTTGTCGGCAGAAGCGCAGAACTGATCCGAGTCGCCGAGGCGGCCACCGGCTCGACCGGTCGCGGACTGATTCTCGGCGGCCCGCCAGGCATCGGCAAGAGCCGATTGCTTCGCGAGGGCGTCAACGCCCTTGACCAGGACAGAATCGCGGTCTGGACGGCGACGGCCAACGCCGCGACGGCCGGCCTGCCGCTCGGTGGCCTGGCGCAGGTGCTCCCGCCGGACCAGCCGGCGGGCGGCTCGCCGGCCGGGCTGCTGCGCTGGGCCGTCGACGCGCTGCACCGCCAGGCGGCCGGGCGGCCGATCGTGGTCGCGATCGACGACGCACATCTGCTCGACCCGCTGTCGGCCGCGCTGGTGTACTACGTCGCCCGCTCGGAGAACGCGACGGTCATCGGCACCGTGCGCACCGGCGAGCCGGTGCACGACCCGATCAGCGCGCTGTGGAAGGACGACCTGGCCGAGCGGATCGAGCTCGGGCCGCTCACCCTGCAGGAGACCTCCGACCTGTTGCAGCAGGTGCTCGGCGGCCCGGTCGACTCGGCGTCCGTGGACCGGCTCTGGCAGCTCTCCCAGGGCAACGCGCTGCTGCTGCGCGAGCTGGTGATCGCCGCGCACGCCGCCGGCGAGGTCATCGAGAGCTACGGCATGCAGCGCTGGACCGGCAAGGTCGACCTGGCACCCACCCTCACGGAGGTGGTCGACGCCCGCATCGGCCAGCTCACCCCGCAGGAGCGGGGCGTGCTGGAACTGGTCGCGTTCGGCGAGCCGATCGGCCTGCCGCTGCTGGTCAAGGCCACCGATCTGGCCACCGTCGAGATCGCCGAGGAACGGCAGTTGGTGCGGGTCGTCGTGGAGGACCGGCGCACCATGGTCCGGCTGGCCCATCCGCTGTACGGCGAGGTCGTGCGCCGCCGCTGCCCGGTCACCCGGTTCCGGCGCCTGCTCGCCGACCTGGCCACTCTGGTGGAGGACACCGGTGCGCGCCGCCGCGACGACCTGCTGCGGGTCGCCGTCTGGCGGCTGGACAGCGACACCGCCCGCGACCCGGTCCTGCTGCTCAACGCCTGCCGCCTCGCCTTCGCGACCTACGACATGGCCCTGGCGATGCGGCTGGGCAAGGCCGCCGTCGCCGCCGGCGGCGGGTTCGACGCCGCCGAGACGCTCGCCACGATCCTGATGTTCGCCAGCTGCCCCGACGAGGGCGCGCTCATCCTCGACCAGAACGAGGACCAGATCATCGACGAGGCGCAGCGCAGCCGGTGGCTCGCGATCCGCCACATCACCGCGCAGTGGGGCCTGGGCGACTCGTCGACCGCCGACGAGATGAACCGCCAGGCCCACAAGCTCAGCGATCTGCGGGAGCGCTCCCTTGCCCTGGCGGTGGAGTCGACCATGCGCCTGCACCGCGGCGACCACGCCCAGGCGCTGACCCTCGCCCGCACCGTGCTCGACAGCCCGGCGAGCGCACCCGGGCCCCGCGCGCTGGCCCGCAGCATCATGGGCCACCTGCAGGCGATGCGCGGCATCCCGGTGCAGACGGTCAAGGCGATGGCGTCGCTGGACGCCGACGCCGCCCAGTGGCGGGCCGAGGTGCCGTACATCCAGCTGGGCATCGAGCTGGCCCGCGGCACCGCCATGATCCTCGCCGGCGACATGGCGGCCGTCGACGCGATCGTGGCCACCGAGTTCGCCGGCATGGCCGACGCGGGCAACTTCCTGCTCGGCTCCGGCTACCTGCAGATCGTCCGCGCGCAGGCGGCCCGGCTGCGTGGCCACCTGCAGGAGGCCGGCCGCGCGGCGAGCCAGGCCAGCGCCATGCTCGCCACCGGACGGATCTTCGTGGCCCTCGCCCACGCCGAGCGGGCGCACATCGCCGCGCTGCTGGGCGACGCGGCCGCCGCCGCGAATGCGTTCACCCTCGCCGAGCAGACGCACTACCGCTCCATGGAGGTGCTGTACCCGTGGATCGAGGAGGCCCGCGCGTGGGTCGCCGTCGCGTCCGGGGACATACCCACGGCCGTCGAGGTGCTGCGCCTGCTCGCCGCGCGCAACCGCAGCGACGGCTTCGCCGCGCACGAGATGTTCGCCCTCTACGACCTCGCCCGGCTCGGCCTCGCGACCGAGGTCAACGACCGCATCGCGCAGCTCGCGCGGTCGGTCGAGGGCCGGCTCGCGCCCGCCATGGCCTGGCACGTGCGGGCGATGGCCGAGGAGGACGGCGGGTCGCTGCTGTCGGTCGCCGAGGAGCTCGCGGAGATGGAGATGTACCTCTTCGCCGCCGAGGCCGCCGCCGGCGCGGTGACCCTGCTGCGCGGCATCCGCTCGCCGCAGACCCCGCGGGCCGCGCAACGCCTCGCCGAGTTGCGCCTGGAGTGCCCGCAGGCCGTCACGCCGGCGCTGGTGGTGCCGCAGCCGATGCTGACCGGCCGGGAGCGGCAGATCGCGCGGCTGGCCGCCGCCGGAGTGCCGTCGAAGGAGATCGCCGACCAGCTGTACCTCTCCTCCCGCACGGTCGACAACCACCTCATGCGCGTGTACGCGAAGCTCGGCGTGACCGGCCGGGCGGAGCTCGCCGCGGCGCTGCGCTCCCTGCCGCCCGAGGAGTGATCGGCGTCCTATAACGGGTGGCATATGTTGGTCGTGTGACGAGTAGCGCGCTGCTGACCGACCACTACGAACTGACGATGCTGTCCGCGGCCCTGCACGACGGCACCGCCGACCGCCGTTGCGTGTTCGAGGTGTTCGCGCGCCGGCTGCCGACGGGGCGCCGCTACGGCGTCGTGGCCGGCAACGCCCGCCTGGTGGACCTCATCGGAAAGTTCCGCTTCGGGCCGGAGGAGATCGAGTTCCTCACCACCCGCGGCGTCGTGGACGCGGACACGGCCGAGTGGCTCAGCAAGTACCGCTTCAGCGGCGACATCGACGGCTACACCGAGGGCGAGCTGTTCTTCCCCGGCTCCCCGATCCTGACGGTCAGCGGCACGTTCGCCGAGTGCGTGGTGTTGGAGACGCTGGTGCTCTCCGTGCTCAACCACGACTGCGCGATCGCGGCCGCCGCGGCCCGGATGATCACCGCCGCCCGCGGTCGCCCCGTGATCGAGATGGGCTCGCGCCGCACCCAGGAGGAGTCCGCGGTCGCCGCCGCCCGGGCCGCCTACCTGGCCGGCTTCGCGTTCACGTCCAATCTCGAGGCGGGCCGGCGCTACGGCATCCCGACCACGGGAACCGCCGCCCACGCCTTCACGCTGCTGCACGACTCGGAGCCGGCCGCGTTCGCCTCGCAGGTGGCGACGCTTGGCAAGCAGACCACGCTGCTGGTGGACACCTACGACATCGCGCAGGGCATCCGCAACGCGATCGCGGTGGCCGGCCCCGACCTGCGGGCCGTGCGCATCGACTCCGGCGACCTGTCCGTGCTCGCCTCCGAGTCCCGGGCACTGCTCGACTCGCTCGGCGCTACCGACACTCAGATCGTCGTGTCGGGCGACCTCGACGAGCATGCGATCGCGGCGCTCGCCGCCGAGCCGGTCGACGCCTACGGCGCGGGCACCGCGGTGGTCGTCGGCTCGGGCGCGCCGACCGCGGGGCTGGTGTACAAGCTCGTCGAGGTCGACGGGCGCCCGGTGGTGAAGCGCTCGGAGAACAAGGGCACGGTCGGCGGGCGCAAGACGGCCGTACGCCGGCACAAGCCCACCGGCACCGCGACCGAGGAGGTCGTCGTCTCGCTCGGCGCGCCGGAGCCCCAGCCGCACGACCGGCCGTTGCAGCGGCCCCTGCTGCGCGGCGGCGAGCCGGCCGAGGACCTGCCGACGCTCGCCGACTCGCGCCAGCACCTCCGGCAGTGCCTCATCTCGATCCCCTGGGAGGGGCTCAAGCTCTCCGCCGGCGACCCGGCGGTCCCGGTCATCATCTCTGGAGGCACCGCATGACGCGGGCGTTGATCGTCGTCGACGTGCAGAACGACTTCTGCGAGGGCGGTTCCCTCGCGGTCGCCGGCGGGGCGGCCGTGGCCGCGTCGATCTCCGCCGCGCTGGCCGGCGGGCAGCTGACCGACAGGCACTGGGACCACGTCGTGGCCACGCAGGATCACCACATCGATCCCGGCGCGCACTTCGACGCGCACCCCGACTACGTCAGCACCTGGCCGGCTCACTGCGTCGTCGGTACGGCCGGGGTCGGCTTCCACCCGTCGTTCAACACCGCGCGCGTGGAGGCCGTCTTCGAGAAGGGGTCGTACGCGGCGGCGTACTCCGGCTTCGAGGGCACCGCCGGGGGTCGCGGGCTGGCCGAGTGGCTGCGCGAGCGGGATGTCACCGAGGTCGACGTGGTCGGCATCGCGACCGACCACTGCGTGCGGGCCACCGCCCTCGATGCGGTGCGTGAGGGCTTTGTTACAACTGTGCTCCTGGGCCTCACCGCGGGCGTCCAGCCGGCCACGACCGCGTCCGCCCTGGTCGAACTGCGGGAGGCCAGCGTGACCCTCGTCGGTGAACCGGTCGTGGCCGGGAGTTGACCGTCCGGCCGATGGCACGTGGATGGACTTGCCGTGTAACAACCGACGTGTACCGTCATCCGGGCAAACGGTTCCGCACCTGATGTGAGGACTTCTCACGTCGCAACGTAAGGAGCACCTACACGGAGCGTGGCGAAAATGGCCAGACTTCGCTACGCTTGCGGGACCTCGAAGGGTCGTCCATGGTGGACGGCTCAGCACCAGGAGGGTCACGTGAAGTTGTCGATCGAGACTCGCCCTTCGGATCAGCGAGAGTCAGTGCTGACCCTGAGTGGCGAAATCGACTATGAGACCGCTCAGGAGCTCCGCACCGCGGTGAGCTCAGTGCTCGACGGAAGTATCGACCTCCTCGTCATCGATCTCGCGGGGGTCACCTTCCTCGACTCCACCGGCATCGGCACGCTCGTCGTTGCCAAGCGCATCTGTCACAGCATGGGCGTCAAGCTCGACATTCGCCGTCCCAACCCGTTCATCGCGCGCCTGTTCGCCGTGGTGGGCGTGAGCGACATCCTCGGCGTGCCGATCCCGCCCGGCACCGTGTCCGGCAGGCTTCCCGCCCCGCGCGAGCGCGGCGTCACCCAGCCCGCCTGACCGATCACGCAACGTATTTCCCTCCCCCGGCCCCGGCCGGCCTCTCTGACACGTTCCATGGAGCGCCCCGCCTCACCCCGACGGTGGCGCTCCATAGGCGTGTCATATACGCAGCGTCACCCGCACGAGGTTCGTCCGTTTGAGCGACGTCGCCGGATTTGTCGGAGATGATCACCCCGCACCGCGAGGCCCGCCATCCGATCTTTCCCGCCTCCGACGCCACGGCCACCCAAGACCGCTCAACTCGGCCCGAGACGGCCCGGCGCAGCGCGGCGACACAACGGCCCTGACACGCAGCCTCACGGCGCGGCCCGGCCGGCTCGGCGGAGGCTCCCAGCGACGCGGCCCAGCGGCCCAACTGGCCGCCAGCACCCGGGAACGACGTGCCCGCCACGGGCCCCCTCACAGCGGCACACAAACGGGACCGCCCCCGGCGGCCTGAGGGCCTCGGGGGCGGTCCTGGAGAAGCGGTGGGTCAGCGCTGTTCTTCGTACGTCGCGCCGCCGTCGGCCTCGTGGCTCAGCGGCTTGGCACCGCCGGGCGGCGGGGCCTCCAGCGAGTGGCCGGGGGCGTGCGCCGGGAACTTCGCGTCGAACGCCGGGCGCTCCGAGCGGATGCGCGGCATGCTGTCGAAGTTGCGCAGCGGCGGCGGGCAGGACGTCGCCCACTCGAGCGACATGCCGTGGCCCCACGGGTCGTTGACCTCGACGACCCGTCCGGTCTTGTACGACTTCCAGACGTTCCACAAGAACGGCAGCGTCGACAGGCCGGTGATGAACGAGCCGATCGTGGAGATCATGTTCAGCGTGGTGAAGCCGTCGGTCGCCAGATAGTCGGCGTACCGCCGGGGCATGCCCTGCGTGCCGAGCCAGTGCTGCACCAGGAACGTGGCGTGGAAGCCGATCGTGGTGAGCCAGAAGTGGATCTTGCCGAGGCGCTCGTCGAGCATGCGGCCGGTCATCTTCGGGAACCAGAAGTAGATGCCGGCGTATACCGCGAACACGATCGTGCCGAAGAGCACGTAGTGGAAGTGGGCCACCACGAAGTACGTGTCGGAGACGTGGAAGTCGATCGGCGGGCTCGCCAGCAGCACGCCCGAGAGACCACCGAAGAGGAAGGTCACCAGGAAGCCGATCGCGAAGAGCATCGGTGTCTCGAAGGTGATCTGGCCGCGCCACATCGTGCCGATCCAGTTGAAGAACTTCATGCCGGTCGGCACCGCGATGACGAAGCTCAGGAACGAGAAGAACGGCATCAGGACCTGGCCCGTGGCGAACATGTGGTGCGCCCACACGCTCATCGACAGGGCGCCGATTGCGATCGTCGCGCCGACGAGGCCCTTGTAGCCGAAGACCGGCTTGCGGCTGAAGACCGGGATGACCTCCGTGATGATGCCGAAGAACGGCAGCGCCACGATGTACACCTCGGGGTGGCCGAAGAACCAGAACAGGTGCTGCCAGAGCATCGCGCCGCCGGTCGAGGCTTCGTAGACGTGCGCGCCGAGGCGGCGGTCGGCCTCGAGCGCCAGCAGGGCGGCGGCGAGGATCGGGAAGACCATGATGACCAGGACGCTGGTGACCAGGATGTTCCAGGTGAACATCGGCATCCGGAACATGGTCATGCCGGGCGCGCGCAGCGTCAGGATCGTGGTGATCATGTTGACGGCGCCCAGGATGGTGCCCAGGCCGGAGAGCACCAGGCCGACGATCCACAGGTCGGCGCCGACGCCGGGCGAGTTGATGATGTTGTTGAGCGGCGCGTAGGCGAACCAGCCGAAGTCGGCGGCGCCGCCCGGCGTGAGGAAGCCGATCAGCGTCATCGACCCGCCGAACAGGTACAGCCAGTAGGCGAACGCGTTGAGGCGGGGGAACGACACGTCAGGCGCGCCGATCTGGATCGGCGTGATGTAGTTCGCGAACGCGAACACGACCGGCGTCGCGAAGAACAGCAGCATGATCGTGCCGTGCATGGTGAACAGCTGGTTGTACTGCTCGGGCGAGAGAAACTGCAGACCCGGCCGGGCCAGCTCGGCGCGCATGAGCAGCGCCATGAACCCGCCGATCATGAAGAACACGAACGACGTGACGAGATACATCAGGCCGATCTGCTTCGCGTCCGTGGTGCGCAGCAGCCGAGCGAACGCCGAGCCCTTGACCGGCTTGTGCACCGGCCAGGGCCTGGTGACGATCGGCTTCGGTGCGACGGTGGTCACGAAAGGCCTCCTGGGGCTGTTGAACCAGCTGGCGAGCCAGCTCCACGAGGCGCCGGGCGATCGGCAGTGCGATCAACACGTCACCCCGCAGGCAGAATAGTCTCCCCCGTCGGCGCGAAATCGCTGGGGTTCAGCTACAGCCCCTGGCACCGAGGTCGAAACTGACCGCGCCGACCGCGACCGCCGCCAGCACCAACAGGACTCCGCCCCCAGAAAACCACGCGGCCGGCCGGCGACAGGGGCCGCCACGGGCCGGGCGACAGTCACCTCGGCGGTCACGCCGGTATCCGGGTCGTCGACGGCGGACCCGGCGGCAGGCGTGGGCCAGGTAGGGCGCCGGCCGGGGTGGCGCTGCGGCTCACCATCGCCGGGGTAGACCATCTCACCCCCCTCTACCTGGCCATATCCGCCTGCACGCGGGTCTCGGAGCCGCTAGACATGGAGGCGTGAAGGCCATCACGCTGACCGCCCAGGACGACGCCGCAGCCCTGTCTCTGCAGGACGTGCCCGACCCACAGCCGGCCGCGGACGAGGTCCTGATCGAGGTCCGTGCCGCCGGCGTGAACCCGGCCGACCTGTCCCGCACGGGCTCGCCCGTCGCCGGCCACGAGCTCGCCGGTGTCGTGGTGAGCCGCGGCCCGGAGGTGACCACCTTCGTCGTCGGCGACGAGGTGTACGCCTACGCCGAGGGCGCCTACGCCGAGCGCGTCGCCGTCGCGGAGCGCGATACCGCGCACAAGCCGGCCGGCCTGACGTTCGTCGAGGCCGCCGCGGTTCCCCAGGGTGCGGCGACCGCCCTGCAGGCGTTGCGGGCGGCCGGCACCGGCGAGGGCGACGTGGTCCTGATCCACGCCGCCGCGAGCGGCGCCGGCCACTTCGCGGTGCAGATCGCCCGCGCGCTGGGCGCTGAGCGCGTGCTGGGCACCGCCGACCCCGCCGACCACGATTTCCTGCGCGAGCTCGGCGCTGAGCCGGTCACCGGGCCCACCGAGCCGGTCGACGTGTCCCTGGACCTGGCCGGTGGCGACACGACCGCGGACGCCCTGCGTGAGGTGCGCGACCCGGCCCGGGCGGTCTCGACGGTCAACCCGGCGATCGCCGCGGCCGGCGGCCGGTACATCACCCCGGAACCCGCCGCCGCGGACCTGCGCTGGCTGGCCGACCTGGCCGACCGCGGCCTGCTGCGGGTGGCCCTGCACCGCGAGCTGCCGCTGGCCGAGGCCGCGGACGCCCACCGCCTGCTCGGCGCCGGCCACGTCCGCGGCAAGCTGGTCTTGACCCCATGAAATTCGACATTTCCTGACTCGGGCCGCCTCACCCGCGGGCCGTTCCTTCCCGACGACGTGACACCCGAACTCGCCCGGGTCGTGCACCGGCTCACCCAGCAACCCATGGCCGAACGCCTGAGGCGCTCAAAGACCTGGGCGAAACGATGGTGATCGCCCACGCGGTCGTAGCTGCGGAGGCCGGCGCCGACGTCGTCGTGCTGATCGACGACGGACCTGGTGCAAAGGCCGCCACCGGCGAGATCCGGCGTCTGCAGCGGCTGCGGGCCGACGGCAGCCCTACGGGCTCGATCAGCCTGGCCAGCACGCTCATCGTCCTGGAGAAGGCAGCGGCCACGATTCACATCCCGGTCACCGGTGTCGGCGACGGCCGCTCCCTGACCTTCGCGGGCGTCGACGTCCAGCGGCTCGGCGACTACCGGGTGACGATCGCATACCTGTCCGCCGGAGGCCGGCATTGCTTCATCGGCGCGGGGTACCGCTGGACCCAGGTGTCGTTCCCGGCGAGCGGCGGCTTGGGCTCGGTCGCGACGGTGACTGTGACGGTGCGGTTGCAGACGGGCCGCAACACAGTCGAGGCCGGGAACACCCCCGGCAGGTGGTGCCCCGACCTCGACCGCATCACCGTTGCCTCCGCTGACCACCCCAGCACAGCAACGTCGTGAGCAACGCTTGGCGTGACCGCGCGCCGGTGGACCATCCAGGGAGGCTTCCGGTTTTCCCGGCGCCGGTCACACCCAAAGCATGAGCTGCCCACCTGAGCAGCGGCGTAAACGGCGCTGTGAAGTTGCTGAGTACGGCGATCTTCAGGCGACCCGCAGGGTCTCGCCGAGCACCCGCACGACGTCGCCCCGGTGCAGCTGGCGGCCGCGGCGCGTGTCGATCTCGCCGTTGACGCTGACCTCGCCGTCGAGGATCAGCTCCTTGCTCTCGCCCCCGGACTCCATGACGTCGGCCAGCTTGAGGAACTGCCCCAGCCGGATCATGTCGCCGCGGATCTCGACGTCCCTCATCGCGCCGCCTCCAGCAGGGTCAGCATCTCGGGCAGGTCGAAGAAGCGGGCCGTGTCGAGCGCGGAGGGGCCGCCGGCGTCCGGGTCGGCGCCGGCCCCGAGCAGGGCGCCGACGGTCCGCGGGTTTTGCCGGAAGACCGCGGCGGCCAGCGCCGTCTGGCCGCGGTCGTTGGCCCGGTCGGCCTCGGCGCCCCGGGCGAGCAGCGCGGCGACGGTCGCCGCGTGGTCGTGGTACGCCGCCAGGATCAGCAGCGAGTCGCCCTTGTCATTGGTCAGGTTCACGGGCACGCCGGCGTCGACGTAGCCGGCCAGCTCCTCGGTCGCGCCCGAGCGAGCCAGGTCGAACATGCGGTGCGCGAGGTCCAGCACGTCCTGGCCGGGCTCCTCGCGGGTCGGTTCACTCACATCGCGCAGCGTAGCGCCGGCGCACCCGCACCCGGCTGAGTCACCCGCTCACCCGGACGCTAACCGGGTTGCTCCCGAAAAAGCGTTGCAGCCGTTCCACGACGCTGGCTAGTTTGGGCGTACACGGGAAAGGAGGTGGTCCAAAATTGTGTAGCAATGGGACTCGTGAGGTGACTGTCCGCTAGTCGCCGTCCTCTGGACTCGCATTTCGTGCGTCCGCCCGGATGGCGGTCGGCGAATACGAGACAGTCGCCCAGCCCCCGAGGCTTTCCGGTCTAGTCCGGCCGGTCCACGCGCATTTCGCGCTGGAACCTCGGGGGCTGTTCCATGTCCGGATCACCCGTACGCTTGTGACGGTGATCTCACCGGAACGGCTGCGCGCCCACGTCGAGGCGCTCACCGCGCACGGGCCGCGATTCGAGGACTTGGCCGGGGTGCCGGCCTGCTTGCGGTACATCACCGAGGAGCTCGGCGCCATGGGCCTGGCGGTGCGCGTCGAGCGCTACGGCGGCGAGCTGCACCAGGTCAACCTTGTCGCCGAGATCCAGGGCGGCACCTCCGACGACGCCGTGGAGCTGTGCGCCCACTGGGACTCGATCGAGGAGAGCCCCGGCGCGGACGACAACGCGAGCGGGGTGGCCGGCGTGCTCGAGGCCGCCCGCGCGCTGCGCGACGCCGACCTGCCGGCCCGCACGGTCCGGTTCTGCCTCTTCGGCGGCGAGGAGGACGGCTTCCTCGGCAGCGAGGCGCACATGGCGCGCATCACGCCACGCACCGAGTCCATCGTGTTCGAGATGATCGGCTTCACGGCGGCCTGGCAGCGCTTCCCCGACGAGCTGACCGGGTTCGCCGACCCGCCGGAGCGCGGCGACTTCGTCGCGCTGGTCGCGAACGAGGCCTCACAGGGTCTGCTCACCCGCTTCGCCGGGCACCTCGAGATCCCGGGCTTCCCGCTGGTCCTGCCTGACTTCGCCCGCGAGTTCGCGATGCGCAGCGACCACGTGCCGTATTGGAACACCGGCCGGCGGGCACTGCTGGTCACCGACACCGCGGACTACCGCAACCCGCACTGCCATCGCCCCAGCGACACCGCGGACACGCTGGACTACGCCTTCGCCGCCAGCGTCGTCGCCGCGGCCGTGCGCACGGTCGTCGATCTCGCCCAGTGACGCGGGTCTGGCACCGGCGCCGTGGCACCATGCTGGGGTGTCCATCCGACTGCTGATCGCCGACGACCAGGCGCTCGTGCGGGGCGCGCTCGCCGCGCTGCTCGACCTCGAGACCGATCTGACGGTCGTGGCGGAGGTCGGCCGCGGGGACGAGGTCGTCTCGGCCGCCCGCGAGCACCGCCCGGACGTGGCGCTGCTCGACGTGGAGATGCCGGGCCTGGACGGCATCGCGGCCGCCGCCGCGCTGCGCAAGGCGCTGCCGTCCTGCAAGGTGCTGATGGTGACCACGTTCGGGCGGCCGGGGTATCTCCGACGGGCGATGGCGGCGGGCGCCTCCGGCTTCGTGGTCAAGGACACACCGGCCCGGCAGCTCGCCGACGCGGTACGCCGGATCGCCGCCGGCCTGCGCGTCGTCGACCCGACGCTGGCCGCGGAGACCCTGGCCAGCGGCGACAGCCCGCTGACACCGCGCGAGGCCGACGTGCTGCGCGCCGCGCGCAAGGGCGGCACGGTCGCCGACGTGGCCGGCCAGCTCGGCCTGTCCGAGGGCACCGTGCGCAACCACCTGTCCGCCGCGATCGGCAAGACCGGCGCGCGCACCCGCGCCGAGGCTGTCCGCCTCGCCGAGGAGAACGGCTGGCTCTGAGATACACGCGGCTTTCGGACACCGGCGGCAACGGCTGGCTGCGGTCCTAAGGGCTGAAGGATCGCGCCCGGGGACGTAGAGTCGCGGCATGACCGCACTTCTCGCCAGCGGCCGGGACGCTGATGTATATGCGCTCGACGAGCGGCGGGTTCTGCGGCGATACCGCCGGGGCGGGGACGTGACGGCCGAGGCGGCGATCATGCGATACGTCTCGGACCACGGCTACCCGGTGCCGCGCGTCTACGCGGCCGACGGCGCCGACCTGGTCCTGGAGCGCCTCGACGGCCCGACCATGCTGCAGGCCCTCCGCGACGGCACGATCGACCTGCACTCCGGCGCCACC
This sequence comes from Dactylosporangium sp. NPDC000555, assembly GCF_040300025.1. Lineage (NCBI taxonomy): Bacteria > Bacillati > Actinomycetota > Actinomycetes > Micromonosporales > Micromonosporaceae > Dactylosporangium > Dactylosporangium sp. NPDC000555. Next base: position 47,331 of record NZ_JBEPDB010000004.1, read on the forward strand.
GTGCTGGCCGACCTGCTGGAGCGGCTGCACAAGGTCCGCGTGCGCGCGGCGACCGACCCGGGCACCCGCATCCTGCACCTGGACCTGCACCCGGAGAACGTCGTCATGACCGAGGGCGGCCCCGTGGTCATCGACTGGCGCAACAGCACGGAGGGTCCGCCGGAGCTCGACGTGGCGATGACGGCCCTGATCATCGCCAGCGTGGCGGTGCTGCCCGGCCCGTTCGCCGATCGGGCCGAGTCGTTCCTGGACACGCTGCTGAGCTGCACCCGCGACAACCCGATGTCCCAGCTCGAGGCGGCCGTGCACCGCCGCACGGCCGACCCGAACGTGAAGGCCGAGGAGAAGGCACACCTGCAGGAGGCCAAGCTCCTCGTCACCACCGCCGCCCGCGCGCACTTCTGATTGCCCGCACGCCGGCGGGTGAATAACCCGCACGGGGCGGCGTGACCCGGGGTAGGTGGCGCCACGCTTTTGCTCATGGAAGAACTCTTCGTCCGTCAGGTGGACATCGGCGTGGCCGACATGGACATCTCCGTAGACGACCAGCTCACCACCACGCGCGTCGTCGTGGAGCGCGCGACCGCCACCGACCGCCGCGGCGGCCCCGACCGCGAGCTCCTCCTCGTGTACGGCGCCGCCGAGACCCACGCCGTCGCCGAGGCACTGCGGCACGCCGCCGATCTCGCGATGACCGACCCCAACTGAGGCTCCTTATATCCCCGCATCTCCTCATCCGGTACGTCCGTCAACCCCATTGCCGGACGTACCGGACTTTTTTGCCAACCCTTGTTGAGCGCTCAACTAAAGCGCTACCGTTGAGCACATGAGCGAACTGCCCCTTCTCGATCGCCACCTCGCCGCCGCCGTGCCGGCCGCTCGCGAGCAGCGTGCCTGGACGCCCGAGGACGGGGCGCTGCCCAGCCTGTACCTCAGCCACGGCGCCCCGCCGCTGCTGGAGGACGGCGAGTGGATGCGGCAGCTGCTCGACTGGGCGCTGGACTTGCCCAAGCCGAAGGCGATCCTCATCGTCAGCGCGCACTGGGAGTCGGCGCCGCTCAGCGTGTCGGCCACGCCGGCGGGCACGCCCCTGGTGTACGACTTCGGCGGCTTCAGGCCCGTGTTCTACACGCTGCGGTACGCCACCCCGGACGCCTCCGACCTCGCCCGGCGGGTCGCCGCCGTGATGCCCGACTCGGAGCCGCTGCACGAGCACCGCGGCCGCGGGCTCGACCACGGCGCGTGGGTGCCGCTCATGGTGATGTACCCGCTGGGCGACGTCCCGGTGCTCCAGCTGAGCCTGCCCACGCACGACCCCGACCGCCTGCTCGAGCTGGGCCGCCGGCTCCGTCCGCTGCGCGCCGAGGGCGTGCTCGTCATCGGATCCGGGTTCATGACCCACGGGCTGCCGTTCCTCACCCACGAGCACTGGGCGGGCGCGGCCGAGCCGCCCGGCTGGTCCGCCGACTTCGACGCCTGGGCGGCCGACGCGCTGGCCCGCGGCGACGTCGACACGCTGAGCCGGTTCGCCAGCCAGGCGCCGGGCATGCCGTTCGCACATCCGACCGCCGAGCACTACACGCCGCTGTTCGTCACGCTCGGCGCAGCCGACCGGCCCGACGCGCCGGTGCGCTCCGTGATCGACGGCTACTTCATGGGCCTGTCGAAGCGCTCACTGCAAACGGCTTAGGACCTTCTCCCGGGTCCAGCCGGGCAGCGCCTCGGCCGCCAGCAGCCTGGGCAGCAGGTCCGGCTCGCCGGTCAGCGCGCGGAAGGTCAGCCCGACCGTGACGTCGTGCACCGGCGTGAACATCACGCGCACCTCGTCGCCGGCGCGCACCAGCCCGGGCCGCACGACCCGCAGGTACGCCCCGGGCTCGGCCCGGCCGGTGAACCGCTTGATCCAGCCGCGCTCCCCCATCCAGCCGGCGAACGTGCGGCAGGGGATGCGCGGCGCGCACACCTCGAGCACGACCTCGTCGCCGATCAGCCAGCGCTCGCCGATGCGCGCGCCGGTGACGTCGAGGCCGACCGTGGTGAGGTTTTCGCCGAACACGCCGCCGGGCAGGTCGCGGCCGAGCTCGGCGGCCCACCGGTCGAGGTCCTCGCGGGCGTACGCGTACACGGCCTGGTCCGGCCCGCCGTGGTGCCGCATGTCGCTGACCCGGTCCCCGTCGACGCCGGTCGGCTCGGTGCCGCGCGGACCGGGCACGGCGATCGCCACCGGCCCGTCGACGGGGCGCTTGCCGATGCTCGTCACGCCCCTGTCGGAGTGCTCGGTCGGCTCGGGATGGCCGACATTCACGGAAAGCAGATAGGCCACGCCTGACAACCTATCCGCTCCGCTCCGCCCGCTCAGGCGTGAATGAGTGCCAGGTCCTCGCCCGCCCGGATGCCCGGCCCGCCGACGGTGCTCACCTGTCCCCCGGGCCCGGCGTGCACGACGCGCGCCCCGGCGAGGTACCGCACGCTGAGGTTCTCGGCGAAGTTCCGGCCGTTCGACAGCCCGCCCGCGGCCATGATCGTGCCGACGTCGACGCCCCAGACCCGGTGCCCCTCATGCCCGTCGCGGAACATGACGGCCACATCCCCGCTCAGGTACGCGTCGTACACGACCCGCACCCCGAGCTCCATGCGCAGCGCGAGCAGCTCGTCGCCGGGCGCCGCCCCCGCCAGCTCGACACTGGACGACTCGATCGTGGCGGCGCCCCACGTGTGCTCGTACTCGAGCCGCTGGCCGCTCGGGACCTCGATCTGGTACCGCAGCGGCTCGGCCGGCGCGACCCCGCCGATCGGCGACCAGATGTGCGCGGCCGTGACGGTCAGCCGCGCATCGTCGCCGATCGGCCGGCCGACGGGCTCCGAGCCGACCCCGGTGACCGAGGCGCTCGCGACCCGCAGCGTGGTGCTGACCGGCGCCCAGCCGTGACTGCCGTGCAACAGCCCGTCGATCTGCACTCGGTCCGGCGCCCGCCCGAGACAGGCCGCCGCAGCCTCGATGAGCCCATCGTCACCGAGGCCGAAGAGCTCCACCTCGGCCGCACTGGTCGCGTGCGCGTCGACGCCGGTGGCGTTGACGCTGGACGACGCATAACAAAGTCCCGCAACGATCGACAGCTCAATGCCCATGACCGGCCCCCGGCATCACGCAAAGTTATATCCACGTTACAGTCAGCCGAACCGTCTTGACCTTGAAACGCCGACAGCGCCCCCGACGAGCGGCCAAGGCGCAGGTCGCGCGGGTCAGGAACGCGCCGGTGCGGTCAGAAACGACGGTGACGACCACTCCGGGGCCACCGCCGTGGCCTTGCGCAGCCGAAGCGCCGCGTCGAAGGCCTCGTCGTCCAGGCTTCGCTTCGCGGCGGACGCCATGTCCGCGGCGTTCGCGGTCTGGCGCTCGACCTCCGACGCCTCGTGATACGCCTGGAACCTCCGGTCCCTGACGACCCGCCGCAGCGTCAGCTCCTGGACGAACGGGTGCGCCGCCGGATCCCAGCCGTTACGGTGCATCAGCGCGTCAGCGAGGTCGGCGGCCGAGATCTCGCCGCGACCGTGGGCGGCGTTGGCGATGCGCACCAGGTGGCGGCGGCGGATCTGCGGGTCGTCCTCGGTCATCGGGAACGCGTTGGCGCGGCGCAGGCGGTCGACCGACTGCTCGGTCTCCTCGTACGCGCGCCAGGCCGCCTCCTGGGTGCGCTGGGCGGCCTCCCACTCCGCGCGCCGGCGCTCGGCCATGACCGTCGCGCGCTCGGCGGCGACGGCGATCTCGGCGCAGTACCGCCGCAGCTCCTCGATTTCTCTCGCGCTGCGCTCCACCTTGGCCTGCCGCTCGCGGGCGGCCTCGGGATCCCGGATCGCCTTGCGCAGGCGGGTCCACCAGGACGGGTCGCCGGAGCCACGGCGGGAGAGGGCGGTCAGGACCAGGAAAGTGATGGTGACGGCGGCGAGCAGGGTCAGCCAGATCGCCAGGGCGTACTGGACGTCGTGGGAGAAATTCCGCATGAGGGGGCACCTCGAAGGAGCGAGACCGGTCAGGGAGGGGTTCGTCTCACGCCTGGTGCGCGGGAGGGGCCCGGCTGGCCACGGCCCCGACGCGCCGGCCCGTGAGCAGGGACAACGGGCCGGCGATCGCGGGCTCCGCGTGGCCGGCGACGGGCGGAGCCGGCTCGGCGGCCGGCTCGTCCACAGTGGACCGCTCGGACGAGGGGCCGGCGGCGAAGGAGACGGACGCGGGCGGGACTGGCTCCACTGTGGACGGCAGGGCGGGCGTGAAGCCGGCGCCGAGGATGAGCGCGCAGATGGTCAGCACGAATCGTCGCACGCCACGCCGTAGACGGCTCGGTGGCGTGGCGAGGTCCATGCCTCAAACATGCCCGCTCCGGGCGGCGGCCGCAAGCCGGAGTAGCCTGTTGCGCCGTGGATCTGACCGTCATTCTCGGGCCGATGAAGAGCGGCAAGTCGCTCGAGCTCGTGAGCCTGCTGTCGCCGCTGCGGTACACCGACGCCCGGCACCGCGTGTTCCAGAGCGCCCGGCACGTGCGCGACGCCGGCGTGGTGTCGCGCAGCGGGGCGGCACTCGCCACCGTGAAGGCCACGTCGCTGGCCTCGGCGCTCGAAGAGGATCTCGATGTCGTCGGCATCGACGAGGTGCACATGTTCGCGCTGCCGGACATGGCCGTGGTGCGGCGGCTGCTGGAACGCGGCACGCGGGTCGTGGCCGCCGGGATCGACCTCGACCACCGGGGCGAGCTGTTCGCGCCGGTGCGCGCGCTGCTGGAGCTCGGGCCGGCGAGCGTGACCTACCGGCGAGCGGTATGTGACCGGTGCCGTTCCTTCTCCGCCGTGTACACCCAGGTGCTCGAGCACGGCGAGCCGATGGTCCGCGAGCTCGCGCCCTCGACGGCGCTGCCCGACGACGGGACGTACACGTACGAGGCCCGCTGCCGCACCTGCGTCGTCCTGCCGCAGCGCCTGCCCACACAGCCGATTGCCTAGGCGGCGGCCGCCGGCTCGAGCGCGAACCGCGGGTCGGCCACCGGGCGGCCGAAGTGGTACCCCTGCGCGTAGCGGTACCCGAGCCGGTAGAGCTCCCGAGCCTGCTCGGCGGTCTCGACGCCCTCGGCGATCGCGTCGAGGTTGAGCCCGTCGCTGACATTGATGAGCGCCGTCGCGATGACCGCGTGCCGGCCCGCCATGGTGACGTTGTCGACGAAGGACTTGTCGACCTTGAGTACGTCGACCGGGCACGTCTGCAGCAGGCCCAGCGACGAGTGCCCGGTGCCGAAGTCGTCCAGCGCGATGCGCACCCCGAGCCGGTGCACCGCGTCGAGGGCCTCGATCGCGCGGCCGCCGCCGAAGACCGCGGTCTCGGTCACCTCCAGGGTCAGGCGCTCCGCGGGCAGGCCGGTCGCCGCGAGTACCGCCGCGACCACCTCGGCGAAGTCGGGCTCGACGAGCTGCCGGGCCGACACGTTGACGCTCACCTTGCCGGGTGCCGCGTCGCCGAGGGTGGCGAGCCAGGTGGCCGCCCGCGAGCATGCCTCGAGCAGGATCCACGCGCCGAGCTCGACGATCTGGCCGTTGCGCTCGGCAACAGGGATGAAGTCGGCCGGGCTCATGAACCCCAGCTCCGGGTGGTGCCAGCGGATCAGCGCCTCGACGCCGGCGATCTCGCCGTGCGGCAGCGCCACGATCGGCTGGTACACCAGCTGGAACTGCCCCTGGTCGAGCGCCTCGCGCAACTGTGCGCCGAGCCGGGCGTGCTCGGAGAGGCGCTGGTCGAACTCGGGGCGGAACCGCTCCTGCCGCGACTTGCTCTCCTTCGCCGCGTACATGGCGACGTCGGCGCGGCGCAGCACCTCGAACGGGTCGCGCGTGCCGGCCGCGTCCGCGACGCCGATGCCGGCCTGGACCAGCAGGTGGTGCTCGCCGGCGAAGACCGGCTGCTCGAGCGCCGCGGCGAGCTCGGCGACGAGCGCGTCGGCGGCGGTCCGGCCGGTCTCGGGCATGAGCACGGCGAACTCGTCCCCGCCGAGGCGGGCGACCACATCCGCGGGCCGCAGCACCCCGCCGAGCCGCCGGCCGACCGCGACCAGCAGCTGGTCGCCCACGGCGTGGCCGAGCCCGTCGTTGATGCGCTTGAAGTCGTCGAGGTCGATGAAGGCGACCTGCGGGTGCCCGCCGCGGTTGAGCTCGTCGCGTATCAGCTCCTCCAGCAGCCGCCGGTTGGGCAGGCCGGTGAGGTCGTCGCGCATGGCCAGCTCGCTGAGCTGGTAGGCCTGCGACTGCACCTGCCCCACCAGGCCGGCCATGCGCACCAGGACCAGCAGGAACAGAGCTGCCGCCACCGCCCCGATGGCCAGCCAGTCGATGTGGCGGACCCCGGCGAGGCCCTGCCCGAGCAACAGCACCGGGGCAATCAGGGAGCTGATCGCGAGCACCACCAGCCGCCCCCGGGACGGGGCCGTCTCGGCGACGTCGACCCGCGCGGTCAGCGCCCGCATGGACGGGTGCAGCGCCGCCGCGCCGAGCGCGACATACGACGTCAGCCACCCGGTCTCCAGCACTCCATTCGGTACCGCCGAATAGTTGGAGAGCACCGAGTAGCTCACGTTGCTGGCGAACATCACCAGCATGCTCGCCACGAGCAGCCAGTAGCTCGGCTTGCGGGCCGCCCGCCCGGTGAGCAGGCGGGCCAGCAGCACCAGCAGCACCACGTCGGCGGCGGGGTACGCCAGGGAGAACGCCTGCTGGATCGCGGACACGCGCCCGGCATCGGCGATGGGCCGCATGACGAAGGCCCAGAACAGCAGCCCGCCGCTCGCGGCCGTGATGCACCCGTCGATCAGGCCGGCCCGGTCGCGGCCCTGCGCACGCAGCAGCAGCCACATCCCGGCCGCGATGGCGGGGTAGGCGCCGAGGTAGAACGCGTCGGCGACGCACGGGAAGGGCACGGCGCCGGTTTTGTGGAAAAATATCCCGTACGTCACGTCACCGAGGATCCGCACAGCCAGGCCGGCGGCGAACAAGTACCACAGCGCGCGCCGCTCGGGCCGGTTGCGCCGCACACCGAGCAGCACCATGATGACGGCGCCGAAGGCGACCGCCTCGTACCCGACGTTCGCGAGGTACGAGTTTTTGGGCAGTAGCGGGCACACGGCCGCCGCCACGCCGCCCACCAGGAACCAGACGATCCAGAAGCGTCTGGTCAGCCAATGTTCCACGCGAGGGTTATCGGCAGCCCGCGGTGCGGGGTTGAGGGTTGTTTTCCTCGGCTTTATACCCCCAGGGGGTTCCTTGCGAAACGGGTATGCTGGTCGGCATGACTACCGCGACGCCGCGCGGGTACACCGCGACCAAGGACCAGCTCCAAAGCCGCCTGCGCCGCATCGAGGGCCAGGTCCGAGGCGTGGAGAAGATGGTCGACGAGGATCGGTACTGCATCGACGTGCTGACGCAGATCAGCGCGATCCAGGCGGCCCTGGACAAGGTCGCACTCGGCCTGCTCGACGACCACGCCCGCCACTGCATGCACCACGGCGCCGAGGAGGGCCGGGGCGAGGAGATGGCGACGGAGATGATGGCCGCGGTCGGCCGGCTCCTGCGCCGTGGCTGACTACCTGTTCGTCCGGCAGACCGACGGCTACACGTGCGGCCCGACCGTGGCGCTGGTGGCGTCCGCGGCGCTTGATCCCGCGTACGGCGCGACGGTCACCGACGCGGCCGGCGAGCAGCACCGCATCCACGCCGCCGCCAACCGGCTGTGGCCGCGCAAGCTGGGCACGACCCCGTGGGGCGTGGCGGCCGCGATCTCCGCGCACACGGAGGCGCTCGGCGTGCGGTACACCTGGCGGCTCTTCCGAAAGGACCTGGGCGCCGTGCTGGCCGCGGTGGAGTCCGACTGGCCGGTGGCGATGCTCATCGGCGCGACGATCCCGCGCCACTGGGTCCTCATCGTCGGCCACGAGGGCGGCGCGCTGCGGTGCTTCAACCCCTCGCGCGGCGAGGCCACCACGGTCACGGTCACCGACGCGCAGACCCGCCGCCTGGACACGTTGGGCTTCCCGCGCGCCTTCGCCGTGGTCCTCCCCGGCCACACGCTGAACTGAACCCCGACCGATGCGACATATCCGACATTTCATGACATGTTGGGATATCCGCGCGGCGGCGGCGTCGGTTAGTTTTTCCAGGTGGTACCGCTGACGATCCGCCAAGGCGACGCGACCAGCCCGCAGGCGGCCGGACCGAAGGTGATCGCGCACGTCTGCAACGACTTCGGCGGCTGGGCAAGGGTTTCGTGGTGGCCGTGTCCCGCCGCTGGCCCGAGCCGGAGCGCGACTACCGGGCCTGGCACCGCGGCCGCTCCCACAACGACTTCGGCCTCGGCGCGGTCCGGCTGATCCAGGTCCGCGGCGACCTCTGGGTCGCCAACATGATCGGCCAGCACGGTATGCGGACGGGTTCCAAGGGACCGCCGATCCGGTACGACGCGGTCGACCGTTGCCTGGCCGCCCTCGCCGATCACGCCGAACGCCTCGCCGCCTCGGCGCACATTCCCCGCATCGGCACCGGCCTGGCCGGCGGCCACTGGGAGCGCATCGAGCCGCTGATCACCGCCCGGCTGTCCGCCCGGGACATCCCCGTGACCGTGTACGACCTCGCGTAATCTCCCCACGCAGGACACAATGACCGGTTCCGCTATGGCTCAGCATGTTTGTCCACACTGGACGGGCGGCACTCGGCGAGGACGTAGAATCTTTCACGTTCCGTGTACAGTGGCCCGGCGCTGGCGCTCAATGCAACGGCACACTGCCTGGATTGGGGTGCGGAGAAGTGGACCGAACACCTGTTTTGTCCGTAGTCACTCCCGTCTATAACGAAGAAGCCGTGCTCCACCTGACCATTGACCGGCTACGGCGAGTCATGGACGGCATTGGCGAAGCGTACGAGGTGATCCTCGTCGATGATGGCAGCCAGGACCGTTCCAATGAGATCATCCGCGGCCTGCAGATCGGCTGGCCGCAGCTTCGCCTCATCCAGTTGCAGCGCAACTCCGGCCATCAGGCGGCGCTCGCCGCCGGCTTGCAGCGAGCGCTCGGTCAGTACGTCGTCAGCATCGATGCCGACCTGCAGGACCCGCCCGAGAAGATCCCCGAGATGCTCGCGCTGGCCCGCGCCGAAGGTCTCCACGTCGTCTACGGGGTCCGGGCAGACCGGACGACGGACGCCCTCTTCAAGAAAACCACCGCGGGTCTGTACTACTGGCTCATGCGACGCTACGTCGGTAGCTGGGTTCCGTCGCAGGCCGGCGACTTCCGGCTCATCAGTCGCGACGTCGTCAACGCGTTGACCGAGCTTCCCGAGCAGAAACCCGTCTACCGTCTGGTTGTACCAGCGTTGGGCTTCAGCAGCGGCGAGGTGCCGTATGTCCGCGCCGAACGCGCCGCCGGAACGACGAAGTACCCGCTCAGCAAGATGATCGCGCTGGCCGTCGACAGCCTCACCCGCTTCTCCGCCATGCCCCTGCGCATCGCGACGTGGCTTGGCGCGATAGGGTTCCTGGCCTGCCTCGCCCTGGTGGCGTACAGCATCGTCAGCTACGCCCGCGGCGTCGTGGTGCCCGGCTGGACCTCCATGTTTCTCGCCGTACTTCTGCTCGGCGCGATTCAACTGGTGTGCATCGGGCTTCTCGGCGAGTACATCGCCCGCATCTACGCTCACCTATTGCAACGACCCCAGTTCCGGATCTCGTACGACTCGGTTGCCCAGCCGGACCAGCCGGCACAGTTGGTCCAGCCGGACCACAACAATCCGGTCGGAACGCTGGTCGGATAACAAGGTCCCTAGTCCAGATTTTCGCCTCGAAACGGTCGGTAGCGTCGGCAATGGTGCTGTCAGGAGTAGTCAGCGAGCCCACCCCTACGGACGGTGGCGAGCCGTCCGAGATCGCGACGGCGTCCGAGGAACGAGGAGGTTGGGCTCGGGCCTGGCGGATCGGCGGACTGTACTGGCTGGTCTGCCACGTGGCTTACCTCGCCGTCCAGTTCATCGCGCTGCGCTTCGAAACAGTCAAGGTCGAGCCCGGCCGGTCGTGGCTGTCGCAGGTCGTCCACAACTGGGTGCAATGGGACGGCCTCGTCTACGCAACCATCGCGAACTTCGGGTACCCAATCGTCGAGGACCCCACGTTCAAGAGCCTCGACTCGGCCTATCCGGTGTGGCCACCGGGGTATCCCATCGTGGTCCGGCTCGCCTCGTACGTTCTGCCAGGGGACGTCGCGGTCGCCGCCCTCGTGGTCAGCAACGTGGCGGCCCTGGGCATGCTGGTCGTGCTGTACCGGCTGGTCGACCACGAGCTGGGAGCCGGCTCCGCCGAACGCACATTGCTCATGTTCATCGCCTTCCCGACGGCGTTCTACCTCGCCACCGCGTACAGCGAGTCGCTGTTCCTGCTGCTGACCTTCGCCGCGCTCTACTGCGCCCGCCGGGGACACTGGTGGGCCGCGGGCCTGCTGGCCGGCGCGAGCAGCGCGACCCGGGTGCTCGGGGTCACCATCTGTGTCGCCTTCGCCTACGAGTATCTGCGACAGCGCGAGTTCCGCTGGCGCCGGATCAGGCTCAACGTCCTCGGTATCGCCCTTGCCCCGCTCGGCTTGATGCTCTACATGGCCTTCCTCTGGTGGCGTTTCGACAATCCCATGCTGTTCCGCGACGCCCAGGCCCACTGGGGCCGAGGTGGGATGTACATGCCGTGGACCACGATCGCGCACTCGCTGCGATACCTCAACCCGGCCCGCCACCCCTACGCGGGAGTGATCAACCTACTCGACATCGCCACCTGCCTGCTGGGCCTGGCCTTCCTGGTGCTGTGCTTTGTGGGACCGTGGCGCCTGCGTCGCGACCAGCTCTACCTCGTCCTGGCGGGAGCACTGCCCTTCATCATCGCGGTCCTGCAACCAACCTCGATCGACGGCGGGACGCCGATGCAGTCGATGAACCGGTATGCCCTGACGTTCTTCCCGATGTTTCTCGTCATGGCCCAGATGGCGAGAAACCGGTTTGTGGAGAAGTTCGTCGTGTTCGCCGGCTTGCCGCTGCAGGTGGGTTTGCTCATCCTCTATCTCACCGGGGACTGGGCTGGCTGACGATCTCCGTCACGACCGCCACGGTCTGGTTGACCACGCGGATGCCGCGTTCGGACCGCGCCGGACGCCTCACCACTGTCGATATCGCGGGCGGCATGGAACTGCGCCAGTCGCGTTACTTCGTGACTGTCGCCGAGACGCTGCACTTCGGTCAGCCATCAGATTCACCGGTTCGCGCGTATCGCCTTCAACTATTCGCCGCGACGTGCTCAAGATCGGAAACGGTGAACGTGGGGGCTATGTCGCTGACCCTGGACAGCGTCCCGGCTGAGTCGATCGGGTATTGCGCTTGATCGGGATTGAGCAGCGACGCAGGGAAGCCGGGATAGATGCTGAGAAACAGGATGTATCGGCCGCCCTCGCGCAGCGGTTTGGCGCCTGCCTCACGGAACGTCTGTCCGTTGAGCGTGCCGCCAGGCTGCTGGATCGCAACCGTGCCGCCGACCTTGACATCACCCTTGTAAACCTTGTGCGCTTTTGCTTGAAACACTGTCACGACGGTCGTGTCGGTGATTGCGTCCTGCCCCTTGTCGGCACCGGCGTTCGGGTTCGATCGCGGGTCGTTTTCCGGCGAGATCGAGGAGCGCAGGTATTGCGTTTTCGCTCCATGGTCGACAGTGGCCTCAATGATGAGGTCGGCTTTGTTGAACAACGCGGGCAAGTCGGAGTACGCAGGGTAATCGGGCGCGACCGTGGACGTGTCGTTGTAACCGCATCCGGCCAGCGCCATGAGAAACACGCCCGTTACCGCGATCGAGCGAAACGTCCCGGTAGACAATTGACTTCCCCGTTCCACGAGTAGGTGCCGACAACACGTCAGACGTTGCCAAACGCGCATCGGTTCCCCAGATCATCCGAGGGTCTTGCACGGGATTCGCGGGCGTAGGGCGGCCGGCACAATACTGCCCGGCTGCGAGCAACTCGCGGCCCGTTGGTGTCAGCCGCGCCATGTCGCCCGCCGGTCCACGGGGGGCGTGGTCCGCGCGACCCATCCGTCCTTTCCGTCTTGGTGACCGGACGGGCAGCGCCGCCCCGCGAGATCATCAGCTCCGCGGCCAACGGTGCCATCCGCAGTCGTCCGCTTCGTCGCCACCGCGGGAGAGTCTACGAGTGAACCGTTGACATGTGAACCATCGGGAATATACGATTCGCACGAGAATCGTTCACATGCAAACTTTAGAGGTCAGCTTCGGTCTGCCTGGGGTAGCTCCGAACGTGGTGAGCGAGCAGGTCTCGCCCGTCGGCGCGACTGAGGGACTGGAGCTCAATCCGCATCCCCGCCTGCCCGGTCGACTCCTTCGACGCCCACAGTCCGGTGAAGCTCGCCTCCGACCACCATGCACACCGGTGAAGTACTGACGCGAAACGAGGAACCCTGATGGAAGTAGGAATCGGGCTACCCGGTCACGCACCGTGGCGCGACGGGCGCCTTCTCATCGAGTGGGCCAGGCGCGCCGAAGCGCGAGGCTTCAGCTCCATCAACGTGAGCGATCGGCTCCTGTGGGCAACGCCGGAACCGCTCACCGTGCTGGCCGCTGCCGCAGCGGCCACTACCAGCATTCGCCTGCAGACCAGCGTGCTCCTCGCGCCCCTGCACACCAACCACCTGCTCTTCGCGAAGTCGGTCATCACGCTCGACCACATCGCAGGCCCGCATCGGCTCCGACTCGGACTGGCCGCCGGCTTCAGAGAGGACGACTTCGCCGCCTCGGGGGCTCCCTACGCCAGTCGCGGAGACCAGTTCGACGCCCTGCTCGGACGGCTCGATGACGCCTTTCACGACGGCGCTGGGACCGGCCTGCTACCCGCCACTCCCGGCGGCCCTCCACTGCTCTTCGGGGGTACATCAGCCGCCACCCTCCGCCGCACCGCCCACCGGGGAGACGGCTGGCTGGCCGGCACCGCGACCGCCGATGACCTCGATGAGTTCGTGCCCAAGCTCCGCAACAAGTGGAACGAGCACGGCCGAGCCGGCACGCCGCGAGTCGTCGCGTCCACAATGTTCGCGCTCGGTCCCGAAGCGAAGACAGCCGTGCGTCGCGCCATCGGCGCCTACTACGCCTTCGCCGGCGAAGAGTGGACACAGCACGGCATCGACTCCGCACTCACGTCAGACCACCAGATCCCCGCGATCGTGACCGAGTTCGAGCAGCACGACTGCGACGAACTCATCTTCACCGGCAACGACCCCAACCCCGACCAGGTCGACATGCTCGCCGACGCTCTCGGTCGGTGACCGGCGGTCCCCACCGCTGCGAGCGACAAACCGGGCGGCCGAACCCGCCGCGCGTTGCTAGGCCGGTGTCGCATGCCGGTCCAGCTGAAGCGCCAGGCCGTCGAGCATGGTGCGTAGCCCCAGCTCGAAAATCTTGTCCAGGTCGAGGTCGTAGCCGCCGGTCTCGGCGAACCCCGACATCAACGCGGTGAAGCCGGGGTAGCGGCCGGAGGCGGCGATCTCACCGAGGGCCGGGCCATGCACCTCCATCCACTCATCCTCACTCAGCCCGCTGCGCGCCTGTGCCTGCACCTCGCCCTCGAGCTGTACCGCCAGGCCCTGCACGTGGCTGTACAGCACCACCTGCAGATCCAGCCGGACGGTCGCGTCGAACCCGTGGCCGTCGAGCGCGGCCATCATCTGCTCGCCGTGCAGCAGCAGGTTCGGCAAGGGAAGCGGCCTCGTCAGTGGAGTCACCTGGGCGAGCCATGGATGTCGGCGGTACAGCGCCCACATGGTGCGCGCTACCCGCTCCAGCAGCGGCCTCCAGCCGGCCGGGTGGGGCGGCGCGTAACCCAGTTCGCCGAACGCGGCGTCCGCCATCAGGACGACGAGCTGGTCCTTGCTCGCAACGTGCCGGTACGTCGACATCGTCGACACCCCGAGCCGCGCCGCGACGCCGCGCATCGACAGCGCGTCGAGCCCTTCCGCGTCGGCGATCTCGATCGCGGCCCGGACGACCTGATCCCGGTTCAGTTCCCGATTGGGCTCCCGGATCGGCGTGGGGGTCGGCCCCCGGTTCGGCCCCCGCTCGCCGTGGAAGGCTCGGCGCGTGCCACCCCCGGCCGGCTCATTCGCTGGGCTTGCCTCGGCGCTGCCGGTCACGCGTGCGGCTTCACCCGCCGGTAGGCCGCTGACGGGTACCCCAGGCAGGTTCGCCGCGACCACGGTCCCCGCCCGCGGTCGGGCGGTCACCCACCCCTCCTGCTTCAGCACGGTCAGGGCCTTCGTCGCGGTGGCCAGGGCCACGCCCCACTGCCTCGCCAGCTGCCGCGTCGACGGCACCCGGTCGCCCGGCGCGAGCCGCCCGTCGACGATCCGCCCGCGCAGCTCCGTGACGATGCGCAGGTACGGCGGCTCCGTCATCGGCCAGCTCCTGTCCTAGTACAGCAACGTCTGTCATAGTACACATTCATGCTTGTTTATCCAGTTCGTACGCCGTACATTCAGCTTGCGTACAGTGTACGAGCAAAGGGGAAATCATGAAGGTGCTCATCTCCGGCGCGAGTGTGGCCGGGCCCGCCCTCGCCTACTGGCTGCATGGCCACGGCGCCGAGGTCACCGTCGTCGAGCGCGCACCGGCGCCGCGCACCGGCGGGCAGGCGATCGACGTGCGCGGCGTCGCGCTCGGCGTCGTCGAGCGCATGGGCCTGCTGGAGCCGCTGCGCGCGGTGCGCACCCGGATGCGGGGCTCGTCGATGCTCGACGCCGATGGCAACGAGCTGTTCCGCTCGACCGAGCACGCGCCCAGCAGCGGCCGCCTCGAGAGCGACGACCTGGAGATCCTGCGCGAGGACCTGACCGGCCTGCTCACCGAGCGGGCCGCCGGCGTGGAGTACGTCTTCGGCGACTCGATCGCGACCCTGAGCCAGGACGACGACGGCGTCGACGTGACGTTCGAGCGGGGCGGGCCGCGCCGGTTCGACCTCGTCGTCGGCGCCGACGGGCTGCACTCGAAGGTGCGGCGGCTGGCGTTCGACCCGCAGTCGCGGCACGTGCACCACCTCGGCACGTACCTGGCCGTGTACACCACCGACAACATGCTCGGCCTGGACAACTGGCAGATCTGGCTGCGCGACGACACGGTCGGCGCCGGGATCTACCCGGCCCGCGACAACACCGAGTTGCGGGTCAACGTCGGGTTCTTCGCGGATCCGATCGACTACGACCACCGCGACCTCGACGCTCAGCGGCAGCTCGTCGCCGAGCGCGCCGCGTCGCTGGGCTGGGAGATGCCCCGGCTGCTCAAGGCGATGTGGCACGCGCCCGACTTCTACTTCGACGCGATGGCCCAGGTCCGGCTGGACTCATGGTCGAACGGCCGGATCACGCTCGTCGGCGACGCCGCCTACTGCGCGTCGCCACTATCGGGGCAGGGCACCAGCCTCGCGCTCGTCGGCGCGTACGTCGTCGCCGATGAGCTGGCCCGATCCGGCGGCGATCCCCGAGCGGCGCTGGGCCGCTACGAGGCCCGGATGCGCCCGTTCGCCGAGCTGAACCAGGCACTCGCCACCGAGAACCCGGGCGCGCCGGCGGCCGAGGAGTCCATCGAACGGGCGAAGTGGGCCATCACGCTCTGACACCTCTGCCACCCCGGTCGCCCCTAACGGGTCGTAGGATCGCTGCCATGCCGCTCACAACCCGGGCGATCCGGCTGGCGATGGTGGCGCTGGCGGTCCTGGCGCTCGCCGTGGCGCTGGGAATCCGGGCCGCGAGCGGCACCGTGTTGGAGAGCGCCAACGACCTGGAGCAGTACTCCGGCACCGCGCTGTATGCCTCGATGGTGTACGCCGGGGTCGTGTTCCTGCGGCCGCGCACGGCGGCGTGGGCCGCCGGCACCGCCGCGATCGGGTTCTGCTGGGCCGTCGAGCTGTTCCAGCTGACCGGTGTGCCGGCGACCCTTTCCGCGCACAGCGTCGTGGCTCGGCTCGCGCTCGGCGTGGCGTTCGACCCGACGGACCTGCTGTGGTACCCGGTCGGCGTGGTCCCGCTCGTCGTCCTCGACCGGCTCCTGAACCTGCGGCGCACGGCCTGACGAACGGCGGTTCGGGCGGCCACCCGCTCGGCGGGACGGGCCCTCACCCGGGAATCTCCACCCAACGGGTGGCTGCCTCAAAGGTGTCCTCCGGGGTGGCGCTGAATGCGATCGCTGCGTCGGGAGCGTGCCGACGCACCAGGTTGACCACGCGCTCGAACAGTTCCAGCTGATCGCGCACACCGCCACCAATGACGACGCATTCCCAAGGCTGCGCGCGAAGGACGGCGGTGACGACTGCCTCTATGTCGTCGCTGCCGTCGAGACCGAACAAACAGAACTCAGCCGCCACGCCGTGTTCGGTGAACCGGGTCCGTCCGGCTTCGATGCGGTCTGCTACCGGCTTGGGGTCCCAAGGCCCAGGCACCCGATACGGATCAAGTCCGATCACGAGCACGCGGGGTGTGAGATCCGGTGTGTCCACTGCTGAAGACTATGTCACGGCGGGGGTAGCTCTCTCAGCAGATAGCGAAGTCAATAGCCGCAAGGGGTTGTACGCCGTGACGGCAGCGTGGCAGCCCGCCGCCATCAGTGATGCCGATCCCGATGGGCGTTGATGCGCACTCAGTCCAACCCGCCGTGGGTCCCGGCCGGCAGGCGATCATGGGGCACAGCGGTCGTGCAGGGTTGCGACACCGTCGCCTTCGAGTTCGTCGCAGTACGTCGCACGCCCGGTCATCGCCATTGTCAGTGCGAGGGTGGTGCCGGACACCAGTGGCCCGGAACCGGTGGAGAAGGGGCCGTCGTTCGCGACGAGCAGCAGGCCTCGGATCCGGCCTTTGGCCAGGACGACCTGGTCGGAGCCCTGGTAGTACCGGGCGACCTGGGTGATGGTCTCAATCGGATAAGCCCGGCGGATGTCCAGCGGCCGCCGGATGTCCTCCCCGTGCACAAGCGTTTCGCCGAGCATCGCCATGGTCGGCAGTGGCGGTTTGGTCCTACTCATGACGATGCCGCGGAATCGTTCCAGTGTCTCGCCGGCGGTTGCACCCAACTGCTCGTTCAGCCGCATGCTCACCTGCTTGTCGAAGTCGAACCCGCAGCGGATGACGCCCGCCAGCCATTGCCAGGGGTTCAGGCTGGCCGACGCGGTGAGGTGCGCGAGCACCTCGCGTACCGTCAAACCGGTGCACAACGACGAGGTCGCGAACTGCTGATCGGTCAGTTCCGCGAGGTCGGCCGCCAGGGCCGCGCGTTCGGCGTGGATCCGGGACCAGGTGTCGGCCCCACCTGCGGTACGGGCTGTCGATTGCTTCTCGGTCATGTCCAGGTCTCCTATGGTGATCGAGGGCGCCGGTCTGCCAGCGGCCACTGTCTCGGCGATGAGGTTCCGTCGGAGTAGAGACCGTCGTTGCAGGGCAGAATCGTCGATCATGGACGAGAATCCGTAGAACATGCGAAAGGCGCACCCTGCGACTCGATCAGGATGTGCCTTCGATGAGTGGAGCCGAGGGGAACGGATCTGGCACATCGCGCCCGAGTACCACATCTGATACGTGCGACTCCTGGACTGGTACCATATCTGGTACAAGTAGCGACGCGGGAGGCCACATGACACAGGCGATCAGTGCCAGCGAGGCGCGGAAGAGCTTGTTCCCACTCATCGAGCAGGTCAACAACGACCATACGCCGATCGAGATCGTGTCGAAGCGGGGCAACGCGGTTCTGGTCAGCAAGGAGGACTGGGACGCGATTGTCGAGACCAACTACCTGCTGCGGTCCCCCGCCAACGCGAAGCACCTGATGGAAAGCGTCGAGCAATGGCGCTCGGGGCGGGCGACGGAACGGGATCTGGATACTGACGCGTGAGGCTCAGTTGGACCGACCCCGCCTGGGACGACTATCTGTACTGGCAAACGCAGGACCAGAAGACGCTCAGGCGCATCAACGCCTTGATCGCCGACATCAAGCGCGATCCAGACGGACCCGGCATCGGCAAACCAGAGCTTCTGAGGAACAATTTGGCCGGCCTGCGCTCCCGCCGCATCAACGACGAGCACCGCCTGGTCTACGCCGTCGCGCCAGGCGAGGTCACCATCATCTCCTGTCGCTACCGCTACCAATGACCGCACGGAATGCGCCCGATGCGACCGCGACGACAGACAGTGGCCTAGGGAGCGAGCGAAACGAGCCATCGAACCTGACGCTTCTTCGGGTTCGCGCTATCGCGGATCCGCAGGCCCGTGACGACGCTGCCGGCCGGCGGCGCGGCGGTTGTCGGCGCGGTTGTCGGCCAGGAACCTGCTCACGATTCGACCGAAGTCGTCGCGGCGCTCGACCCAGGGCAGATGGCCGGCGCCGGCGAGGCTCACGCGTTCGACGTCGGGCAATGCTTCGTACAGCGAGTCGACCGCCCAGCGGGGACGAATGTCCTCCACGCCATCAACGATGAGCACGGGAATGTCGAGGCCCCGGCATCGCAGAACGAAGTCGATGTCGCGGAGCTCTTGCTTGACCTCGGCGTTGACCGCCTGATTGCAGTCGTAGTTGATGCCCAGCCATGGCGTGGCCATGCGCTCGGCGTGTCGCAGCGCCCCGCTGTCGTCAGCGAAGTCGGCCGACCATTGCAGCACAGCCCACTCGCGGTCCTCGGCCGGCGTGCGAGTGCGGGCGCTGAGTGCCTCCCACCGGCCCAGGCGGTTGCCGAGCCGCAGGCGCAGGTTACGTTCGTAGTGCGAGTGCCAGCCGCGTTCTGGATCAATGCCGGTTCCGGAGACGTAGATGAGGTGGCTGACCCGGTCGGGATGGTCGATGGCGTACCGCAACGCCAGGTGCGCACCCCACGAATGCCCCAGCAAAGCCATTCGCGCTACGGACGACTGCTCCCGCACCGCGTCGAGGTCGGCGATCGACCGGGCGACCGAGTAAGGGCCGCATCGCTCAGAACGCCCACAACCGCGCTGGTCCCACCGGACGACCCGCGCCGTACCGCACAAAAGCTCGGCAACGCCATCGAAATAGTCCCACAGACCCGGACCCCCGTGACAAAGAACCAGCGTGTCACCATCACCGGTACTGTTCGCCCACAGGCGACAACCGTCGCCCGCGCGCACCTGCAGATCCATAACCGACAGTATGAGCGCCGAGAACCCCGACGGTGACTGCCCCCACACCGACCGTCGTGACGGTGTTTCAAACAAAAGTTGACAAGGTGCACAAAGGGGATGTCAAGGTTGGCGGCACGGTTGCGATCAAGCAGCTTGGCGGCACGCTCGACGGTCAGACGTTCCGTGAGGCAGGCGCCAAGCCGCTGCGCGAAAGGCGGCCGGTACATCCTGTTTCTGAGCGTCTACCCCGACGTCCCTGCGTCGCTGCTCAATCCCGACCAAGCGCAATACCCGCTCGACTCAGCTGGGACGCCAGCCAGGATCAGCGACACGGCCCCCACGTTCACCGTTTCTGATCTTGAGCAGGTCGCGACGAAGTAGTTGCAAGCGCCACCAAACCGCCGTGGACTGCACGCCGCCGTCGCGTATGACGTCGCGGTCGATATTGGGCGGCGTCCGGAGCATCGGCCTATAGGCGATGGAGCTGCGAGTGCGGAAGGCGACCGCCGGGATGGCGGACAGCACGCGGATCAACGACGGCCCGAAGTCCGAGGCGGATAAGCGCCCCGATCAGCCACCAGCACGGGCTGCCTGACCTCCGCGCGAAGCGAGAATCCATAGGCGGACAGCCTTCACGAACTGGAGCCCTGCGAGGCTTCGTCATCATTGGCAACGAAAGGCCGACCGCCAAGCGAAGCGAAGGCCGAACCGTAAGCGGCAGGCGGAGGGCGACCACCGACATGGGGGTGCGGGTGGCGAAGCCCACGCCCGGAGCGAGCGAAGCGAGCGCGAAGAATCCACGAATCGCAAAGGCGAAAAGGCGCCCCCCGCCTTGAGCAGGGAGCGCCGATCGATGGGTGGAGCCGAGGGGACTCGAACCCCTGACCCCCACACTGCCAGGACAGATCTTGACACGGCCACTGACGTGCAAGCAGGTCAGAGGCCCGTCGCGTGGCCAATTCCCCGTGGCTGCCCGGTAGGACCCGTGATCCACTTCGAGATGTGGCACGGATGTGGCACGGCGTCGGCGCACCCTTGCAGACCTCCACAGCACGCCCGGCCGAACCAGCCGCCTCCTAACGAGCGGCTTCCCAGTGGCGTGGATCTTCTGTCCGCACTCTCGGCTCCCGGCACATGTGCCGGTACGCTCCACCGAAGTCCGCCCGCCTTCCTCGTCGTGGCGGACGAACGAGGCCACGACTGATCGGTCCTCTTAGGGTTGGTATGCCGTAGTAGCGGGAGGCTCGGTGGAACTCGATCGGAACCTCTTACAAAAGCTCAATCTCTCGGAATCAGCAGAAAAAGAACTTAACGGGACCCTGGACCGCTTTCCGCCGCTTATCATCGATCGTTGCCTAACGCGAGCTAAAGGCGAGCTAATCAATACCCTAACTGCGGATTTCGGTGGAGGCGGACGGCCGGTAAACGCCGAGACGATCACCATGCCTCGCCGCGTGGGTCACGGACCTCGGCCTACGCGCGTAGCCACTACTGCCGTTCGGGTGCTCTATAGGGCTCTTGTCAGTTCACTAGAGCCAACCCTGCCCGACGAGAGTCGACGCAGCGAGAACTGGGACCGCTTCCATCATTTTGACGAAGAGCACGACAAGAACTATTTGGTGCACGCCGACATCGCCGCATGCTATGAGTACATCGACCACGGCCATCTGCAAGACGAGCTTCTTACTCAGTCCATGAATCTCGATTCCACCAGGGCCGTCACGAAAATCCTCAATGAGGTAATGGGCAGCAACCGCGGCCTGCCGCAGATGCATTGGGCAAGCGATCGCCTCGGCGATGCATATCTCGATATTCTTGTCAGATATTTGCGGCGACACGGCATCGAGGCAATCCGGTATGTCGACGACATCAAAGCTGGGGCCGACAGCTGGGATGGCGCTCTGCAGGTCGTTGAACTCACCGCGGAGGCCGCACGGCGTCTCGGCCTAGCCCTGTCGGCAGACAAGACGAGAATTCTCCGCAGAGCGACGATGGACTCACAACGCGAAAGTGAGCGCGAATTATTTTCACACTACTTTGAAAAGGCGCTCGGTGAGAGTGAGAGCGATGGCGATGTTTTTGTTTTAGCCGGGCCGTATGGCGAACTGCTGGAGGTCGACCGCCAGGAACCAGAGCCTATGAGCGGCAGCGACTTCAACAACGCGATAAGGGAGGCGTTCTGGTCATTAACGACAGACTGGTACTTCTACGAGCAGACTGAGGACACTCTGCCGGAGGAGGAACGGGAGAAGCATCGACAGCTTCAACAGTGGCTGCTTCCGGCTGTCGGGGCCGTCTCTCTACACTCAAAGCGACTGTCGGAGAACGTGTTGAGCCAATGGGCGTTCAAGGATCCAAGCGCCATCCGCTCAATTGTGACGTACCTTCTCCAGCGGGCCGACAGCGCCGAGTTCGCGAACGAGAACCCGTGGCCCACGATGGAGCTGTTATTGAACAAGTCGCGCAGGAGCCCATGGAGTCTCATCTGGCTCCTCCACGGAGCTGGACGGCTCGCCCTGAAGTATCCTTCTGACGAGCGGGCGAAAAAAGTTCGAAAATGGACACAAGATCAGATGTTTGACAACATGTACGAGATTGTTCGCGCCGAAGCAGCATGGGCAAGCGCGTGCTTCGGAAATCTGACGAGCAGCGTTCTAACGCGACTTTACCGTGACGCCTCACCACTGACCCAGGCTGCGCTGGCGGCGGCCATGACGCGCCAGGGAACTATTGAGAACGCCGTACGGAAGGCCGTACATGGCGACGGACCCCTCAATCGGAAGGCTATTGAGTGGGCCGAGGGATTCTGATGGATGTTACGATTTCCGGGTCGCGCGCAATTAACGCGCTTCTAAGTGCGCTCCGAGAGGCCGAGGTAAGTCCAAGGTCACCCTGGCTCATAACATCTTGCGTTACAGTCGTTGAAGCTCACGTTGATAGGGTTCTCAAGCGGCTCATCGAGTTGAGCGGGTTGGGAGATACGACGTTCGGCTCAGCATTGATCGCACGGAATTCCGTAGACTTTACGCGGTCGTGGGCCGAACGTTTTCACTGGCTAGACCGCGGTTTCAATGTTTCCGCCGCCGGTGCGCCGGAAGGTCAAGACATGCAAACCGCCATCGACCTTCGAAACGCCATCGTGCATGGCGATATGCACCTTACCGATCTTCAGGTCGAGAAGCTCAATTCTATGATCGAATTGAAGCGACGCCTCTTGTCGGTACTCGGCGTTGAGTGCATGGGTAGGTCAATCGTTCTAGGTGAAAATTCCGTACGACTTACGGCCACAGTTTGCGTTCGTTTTGTGCGTCACTTCGACGGAAATTTGATACGGGTACACCACTCGGTCGCATTCTAGGCGGCAACGTCTACCCAGTTGTCGCTACCGCTCAAGTGCTGGCCGGAGTTCGCTAGTCAACATTTCGACCATCGCACTTCCCGCAGCGGTTTGATCGATGCGAGCTTGCAGCCGATTGATTACACCCTGCAATTTAACTAAATCCGACTTAGCCAGGCAAATCGGGCAGCAGTGTCGAGAGTGGTACGGCCACAACGCCGGTCGCGCCAGCCCAGACGCTCTCGGCGACGTGCCGACAACGGCCGTCGTACAGATGGAAGTCGTCGCCCGTGGCGGTGCGCAGGTCCCGCACGTCGTCAAGGCTGACCTTGCAGATCTTGCCGCCCGCCGGTCGTACACCTGCCCGCTTCGCTGCCTCGGCGACGGCTGGCGTGAAGGTGGTCGGCGTGTAGTTGGGGTGGCTGTACACGAACGCGTCGGCGGGCAGCTCGGTGAGCACGCTGTGCATCGCGGCGGCGTCGGCCAGGTCCCGGAGCACGACAATCGGCCGCACCCCACAGTCGGCGGCATGGGCCAGGTCATCCGGGGTCCACACGCAGGCCAAGAGTCGATCCTTCGGCACCCGCGCGGCCCACAACTCGAGGACACGGCGCCGCACGGCGGGCGTGCTGCTCTCCCCACCCCCGATCGTGCCCGACACGAGGAACAGATCAAGCCACGTCGCCCCGGCCCGCTCCGCGTACGCCGAGCACGCGCCCTCATCGACGCTGCCGTTCGCGTTCATCAGGGTCAGCACCGGGACCATCACCCGCGCGGCCGTCATGCCGCCATCACCTCCGATCTCGGCGCGGTACGCCCGCGGCTTCCGGTCAAGACCACGGCATGAATCGACCGCGCCGCTTCCAAGGGCGTCGCACGGTCGGTGCGGATGGCCAGGTCGAACCTGGTGTGCGGGTGTTCCCCGAGGTCTCGTTGGGTCTCGTCCCACGCGGCGAGCCGCGCGCCCGCGTCGGTGTCGCCGCGCGCCGCCGAACGCTGCGCCGTCGCAGCGCGGGGACACCACAGCAGCACCCGAACCCATGCGGCCGGGAACGCCTCAACGGCACTCAGCGCGTCGACCTGGCCGAGGTGCAGCACCGGGACACCGCCCGCCTCGGCCACGCTCGCCAGTGAGGCGCGATCGACGCCGTACAGGTTGCCGTACCGGCGGTTGCGGTACAGGATCTCGCCCGCCGCCTCCAACCGGTCGAACTGCTCGGCCGTGATGAACCGGTACCCGTGCACCCGGCCACCGCCAACCTTGAGGCGCTGATACGCGACGTAACGCCCATCGAGCCTGAGCAGCGCGGCCGTAACGGTGTCCTTGCCGCTGACCGGCGGACCGTAGAGCGCAACTGCTGGCCGGAGCGCGCGACGCCTCACTGAAGGTGCCCATGGCCGAGCGAAGCGAAGGCGAACACCGAGCAAGAACGCGCGCAACGGAACCGATAAGGGCGACCACCGACATGGGGGTGCGGGTGGCGAAGCCCCCGCCCGGAGCGAGCGAAGCGAGCGCGAAGATTCCACGAATCGCGAAGGCGAAAAGGCGCTCCCGCCTTTGAGCAGGGAGCGCCGATCGATGAGTGGAGCCGAGGGGACTCGAACCCCTGACCCCCACACTGCCAGTGTGGTGCGCTACCAGCTGCGCCACGGCCCCATCTGGTTTGTGCCGCTCTCGCGTGCACTCACGGAATAGTACACACCTTGCGGAGGGGGGTCACATCGGGTGGTCTAGTTCTGCGTCGGGTCGGCCGGGTAGTGGGCCACGGCGGCCATGAGGCCGCCCTGGCGGCGCAGGACCATCTGCCAGAGGTCGTCGGGGCGGGGGGCGAACGCGTCGCTCGGGAGGGCGTCGAAGACGAACCATGAGCCGCCCTCGATCTCGCGTTCCAGCTGGCCGGGGGACCAGCCGGCGTAGCCAGCGAAGACGCGGACGCCCAGGACGCCGGCCACCAGGAGGTCGGGGTCGCCGGAGAGGTCCACGGTGCCCACGGCGCCCGAGACGCGGTTGAAGCCCGCCAAATCTTCCACGCCGGGGCGGGTGCGGGCCAGGCAGATCGCCGCCTCGGGCTGCACCGGGCCGCCCTCGAACACTACCGGCGGCTCACCCGCGAGCGCGCCCCAGCCGCCGAGCACGTCGGCCACCTGGACCTCGGTCGCGCGGTTGAGCACGACGCCGAGCGCGCCGCCCTCCTCGTGGGCCACCACCAGGACCACGGTGCGCTCGAAGTTCGGGTCGCGGAGCGCGGGCGTCGCCACCAGCAATCGCCCGGTCAACGACTCCATCGCCCTCCCTCGCCGCTTCCTGGACTTGCCCCGGCCGTTGGCCGATGATCCGGGCCGCGGTGAGCCGCGGCCGGTCGGGGGCTGACTGGACGACTGTCCCTCCATCCCACCGAGATCCCCGTGCATGGACATCAGCACCACCAGCAAACATCACCGAATGGGCGGCCGGTGATCGGGCGCGCCGGGTGGATCTCCGCGAAGTGGGGTGCGAGGGTCATGTCTCGCACCATAGCCTGACCCGGGCGTCGCGGTTAGGGTCTGTTCCGTGACCTCACTCGCGGACGTCGCCGTGATCGGCGGCTCGGGGCTTTACGCGCTGCTCGACGACGCCGAGGAACACGTGGTCGACACGCCGTATGGCCCACCGTCGGACCCGATCACGATCGCCTCGGTCGACGGGCGGCGCACGGCGTTTCTGCCGCGGCACGGGCGGGACCATCGGCACCCGCCGCACCGGATCCCCTATCGGGCGAACCTGTGGGCGCTCAGGGAACTGGGCGTAGCGCAGGTGCTGGCGCCGTGCGCGGTGGGCGGGCTGCGGCCGGAGCTCGGGCCGGGCACGTTCGTGGTGCCCGACCAGCTGATCGACCGCACATCGGGGCGGGTGCAGACGTTTTACGACGACGGGGCCGTGCACGTGAACTTCGCCGACCCGTATTGCGCGACCGGGCGGGCCGTGGTGCGGAAGGTGGCCGCCGAGTACGGCATCGAGGCCGGCGACGGCACGATGGTGGTGGTGGAGGGGCCGCGCTTCTCCACACGGGCGGAGTCGCGCTGGTACACCGCCATGGGCGGCGCGGTGGTGAACATGACCGGTCACCCGGAGGCGGTGCTCGCCCGCGAGCTGGCGTTGTGCTACACCTCGATCGCGCTGGTCACGGACCTCGACGCGGGCGTGGAGGGGGACCACGGCGTCACCCAGGAGGAGGTCTTCCGGGTTTTCGCCGAGAACACCGACCGGCTCCGGCGGCTGCTGCTCGATGTCATCCCGCGGTTGCCGGAGCGGCCTGATGACCCGTGCCGGCACGCCCTGGACGGTCTGCGGTAGGCAGCCGTACCACGAAGCGGCAGCCCTCGCCGACGTTGTCGGCGGCCACGGCGCCGTGGTGGGCCTCGACGAGGCCGCGCACGATGGCGAGGCCGAGTCCTCCGCCCGCATCCTTCGCGGGTGTACGCGCGGGTGCCCCGCGAAACGCCACGTCGAACACCCGCGGAAGGTCCGCCTCCGGGATGCCGCCGCACGTGTCGCTGACGGCCAGCCAGCCGCCCCCGGCGTCCTGTCCGCCGGTGACCGTGACGGTGCCGTCGGGCGGGGTGTAGCGGATGGCGTTGCGGATCAGGTTGTTCACGACCCGGGACAGCTCGGGGACGGATCCGCGCACGACGGGCCAGCCGGCGGTACCCCCGGAAGGCTCCGCGACGACCCGGATGTTCCCGGCGGCGGCCAGCGGCGTCGCCGAGGCGATGGCGTCGGATACGACGTCGCCGAGCGGCACGTCGGACAGTGACAGCCGCAGGGCGCCTGCGTTGATCCGGGACAGCTCGAACAGGTCGTCGACGAGCGCGGCCATGCGGTCGGTCTCGGCGCTGATGCGGCGGTGGTAGTCGGCGACGGTCTCCGGGTCGGACACGACGCCGTCGTCGAGCGCCTCGGCCATGGCTCGCAGGCCGGCGAGCGGGGTGCGCAGGTCGTGCGAGACCCAGGCGACGAGCTCGCGCCGGCGCGCCTCGGCCTCGCGCTCCCGCTCGCGCGCCTCAGCGGCCCACATGCTGGCCCGGGCGAGGCGCCGGCCGGACCACAGCCCGACCGCGAGCGAGACGGTGGCCGCCGTGCCCACGACGATGAGCAGCACGTGCAGGTCGTGGTCGGAGATGAACATCCGCATCGCCGCGCCGAGAATGCCGGTCAGCACGCTCAGCACGGTGACGAGCAGGATCACCCCGATGTGGGCGGTGACGGAGCGGCCGCGCAGCGCGCGGAGCACGCCGAGGCCGGCGACGGCGACGGCGAGCGACCCGCCGAGCGCCATCAGGAACGTGTAGAGGACGTCACGCATATTCGTACCGGTATCCGACGCCCCAGACGGTCTGGATGCGCCGGGGATCGGCGGGGTCGTCCTCGACCTTCTCCCGCAGCCGTCGCATGTGGACGGTGACGGTGGACTGGTCGCCGAACGTCCAGCCCCACACCTGCTCCAGCAGCTCGGCGCGGCGCAGCACCCGCCCGGGGTTGCGCATCAGGAACACGAGCAGGTCGAACTCGCGCACGGTGAGCGCCAGCTCCCGGCCGCGCAGGGTCGCCACGTGCCGCGCGACGTCGATCCGCAGGTCGCCGTCGACCAGTTCGCCGGCCTGCGCCGGCGGACGCGCGCTGCGGCGCAGGACGGACCGCACGCGCAGGACGAGCTCCCGGGGTGAGAAGGGCTTGGTGACGTAGTCGTCGGCGCCGATCTCCAGGCCCAGTACGCGGTCGGACTCCTCGCCGAGCGCGGTGAGCATGATGATCGGCAGGGCCGGGTCCTGGGTGCGCAGCCGGCGGCAGACCTCCAGTCCGTCGATGCCGGGCAGCATGAGGTCGAGCACCACCAGGTCGGGGCGTTCGAGGCGGTAGGCGTCCAGCGCCGCCTGGCCGTCGCCGGCGAGCCGGACGCTGAGGTCCGCCCGCTCCAGGTATCGCCGGACGACGTCGCTGACGGTCGGGTCGTCGTCCACGACGAGCACGCGCTGCCCCATCGTTCGAGCGTAGAGCGCGCCTCGGCGGCGGGCCCCGCGCCGCGGGTGGCCGTAAGCGGACCGTCAGGTCTCGCCGCCGAGGTCGGTCCCATACGCCTCGTACAGCAGGTCGGCGCCGCGCTGGCGGTGCTGCCACACCTCACGGATGAGCAGGTCCGCGTGCTCGCGGACCCAGTCGTACTCGTGCGGGTCGGCCAGCCGGCCCTCCAGCTCGTCCAGCGCGGTCGAGACCGAGCGGTGGTCGCCCACGAGATCGTCGAGATACGGCGCCAGGCGCGGCGCGTCGTGGATCACGCCCGCGTAGAGGCCCGACGGGCCCTCCGTCACCTCGACGTGTTCGGCGAAGGCCGCCTTGAGCTGTGCCACCGCGCGTTTCACCTCGGGTCGCCATGCCGGGTCGCCGACCGGCGTCTGGATGGCGTGTTGCATGCGTTGAATGCCGCCGAGCAGTTCCATACCGCACCTCCGCCCCCATCCATGATGTGACGTGGAACACACTCCTGTCTAGATCAGAGCGCGGGGATCTCCTCGCCGCCCCCGGTGGCAGCCTCGGTCATCCGGACCAGCCAGGCGTTGACGACGGCGAGCTCCTCGGGGGTGAAGCCGGCCGCGAGCCGGGCCTCGACGGCCTCGACGGTCGGCATCGCCTCGCCGAGCCGGACGCGGCCCGCCTCGGTCAGGAAGATCTGCTGCGAGCGCCGGTCGCTGGGGTTCGGGCGGCGCTCTACCAGGCCGGCCCGCTCGAGCCCGCCGAGAATCTCGTTGGCCGACTGGCGGGCAGTGGAGACCTTGCGCGCCACGTCCGCCACGGACAGCCCGGGCGACTCGTCCAGCATCCGCAGCGACGCGAACTGCGCGACCGACAGATCGTGCTGGACCAGCGCCTCGGCCACGACCCCACGCAGGGCGAGCCAGGCGTGCCGGACGAGGAAGGTCGAGCAGGGTTCCAGGGCGGCGTCCACTCGACCATTGTGCGCTGCCACACTATTGACAGGTCCCTGACATTCCTGCGAGCGTGGCGAACATGACCGTCAGGGACCTGTCAATCAGCGTACCCCGACAGCGCCGAGTGCTGTCGGTCCTCGTGTTCGCCGCGGTACTCATCTGGATCGACACCACCATCCTGGGCATCGCCCTGGAACGCATCGCGGACCCGCGCACCGGCCTCGGCGCGACGCCGGGCGAGCTGCAGTGGGCCGTCGGCTCGTACGCGCTGGTCTTCGCCACCGTGCTCTTCGCCGCCGGCGCGCTCGGCGACCGCTACGGCCACCGCACGATCCTCGTGCTCGGCCTGCTCTGCTTCGGCGCCGCGTCGGTCTGGGCCGCCGAAAGCCAACATCTGGTCGGCGGCGCCACCGGCCTGATCCTGGCCCGCGGCCTGATGGGCCTGGGCGGCGCGATGATGATGCCGACCTCGATGGCGATCATCGGCGCGACGTTCCCGCCCGAGCGCCGGGCCGGTGCGATCGCCGCGTGGTCGGCCTCCAGCGGCGTCGGTGTGGCGCTCGGCCCACTCCTCGGCGGCGTGCTCGTGGACCACTTCTGGTGGGGCTCGGTCTTCCTGGTGAACCTGCCGGTCGTCGCGCTGGCGCTGATCGGGGTCGCGGTCGCGGTACCGAATCCGAAGCTGGCGCAGCGGCGGCGACCGGACCCGGTCGGGCTGGCGCTGTCCACGGCCGGGCTCGCGCTCCTCGCATACGGGCTCATCGAGGCCGGCCAGGACACCGACTGGGGCCGGCTGCGGGTGTGGGGCCCGGTCGCGCTCGGCCTCGCGCTGCTCGCGCTGTTCACCGTCTTCGAGTGGCGCTCCCCCGAGCCGTCGTTCGACCCGCGGCTGTTCCGCAACGGCCGGTTCAGCGCCGGCAACCTCGCCCTGGCCGCGCTCTTCTTCGGTATCACCGGCCAGATGTTCTACGGCAACTTCTACCTGCAGGGCGCCCGCGGCATGAGCGCGCTGGACACCGGCCTGGCCTTCCTGCCCGGCGCGATCGGCGTCGCCGCCGGCTCCCCGCTGGGCGCCCGGCTGGCCCGGCGCTTCGGCGTGGGCCTGGTCAGCGGCGTCGGCCTGCTCGTCGTCGCGGCCGGGTTCCTCGCCAACCTGGCCTTCGACATCGACACGCCGCTGGTCTACTTCTGCACCGTCGGGTTCGTCAGCGGTATCGCGATGGGCCTGGCGATCGCGCCCACCGTGGCCGCCGTCATCGCGGTCCTGCCACTGGACCGGATGGGCGCCGGATCGGCGGTGAACAACACCGTCCGGCAGGTCGGCAGCGTGCTCGGCATCGCGCTGCTCGGCACGATCCTCACCGTGACCTACCGGGACCGGATCGAGCCGTCGCTGGCGAGCCTGCCGGCCGCGGCCCGCGACGCCGCCTCGCCGTCCGCGGAACACACCCGCGCGGTCGCCGAGGCGCTGCACCGCCCGGATCTCGCCGACGCGGCCAACCATGCGTTCATCACGGCCATGCACGTGACCGCGGCGTCCGCGGCGGTCGTCGCATTCCTGGGTGCGGTACTGCTGATGCTCGCCTTCCGCACCCGCCGGTCCCAGGCGGCCGCCCAGCGCCCCGAACCGGCGCTCGCCGGCCGCCCGTAACCTGCCTCCCGCTGCCCTCCGGAATCCGGTTCGGCTCCGGAGGGCAGCTCGGCAGGGTTCATCCCCGGCCCATCAACTTCTCCACGTCGGCCAGCTCGGACGGCGTCAGCGGGCCGTGGGCGAGCGCGCCGACGTTCTCCTCGACCTGGGCGACCGTGCGGAAGCCCGGGATCGGGACCGTCCGCGGATCGTACGCCCACACCCACGCCAGCGCGCCCTGCGCCAGCGTGCGCCCGCCCGAGGTCAGCACGTCGCGGATGCCATCGAGGCGGGTCAGGAACTCGGGCGTGGGGCGGCCGTCGGTGAAGTAGGTCATCCACTCCGGGCTCAGCCCGCGCACGTCGTCGCGGGGCAGCACCGAGTCCGCCGTGTAGCGGCCGCCGAGCAGCCCCATCGCGAGCGGCCCGCGCGCGATCACGCCGAGGTCGTGACGCTCGGCGACGGGCAGCACCTCGAACGAGCCCCGCAGCACCGAGAGGTCGGCCTGGATCGCGGTGCAGTGCTGGCCCGCGGCCGCGAACGCGTCGGCGCTCTCGGGGTTGTCGGTGCTCCAGCCGTACGCCCGGATGAGCCCCTGCGCGACCAGGTCCTCCAGCACGGGCACCAGCTCGAGGGCGTCCGGGATCGGCAGCTCGTTGATGTGCAACTGGTAGAGGTCGATGTGGTCGGTGCCCAGCCGGCGCAGCGACTCGCGTACCGACCGACCGACAACGGCCGGCGAGCCGTCCTGCGGGCCGGTCTGGCGGGTGCTCTCGTCGAAGGTCCCGCCGAACTTCGTGGCGATCACGACCTCGTCCCGGCTGCCGGCCAGGGCACGGGCCAGGACCCGCTCGCTGTGCCCGGCGCCGTAGACGTTGGCGGTGTCGAAGAACGTGACGCCGAGGTCGAGCGCGCGGTGCACGGCCCGGACCGACTCCTCGTCGTCGACCTCGCCCCAGCCGTACGGCTGATCGCCGCCCCAGAACGGGCCGCCGATCGCCCAGCAGCCCATGCCCAGCGCGCTGACCTCGATGCCACTGCGTCCCAGGAATCGCGTTTTCATGCGGTCGACCCTGCCACCTGGAGCGCACTCCAGGTCAACAGGTCGTCTGC
Organism: Dactylosporangium sp. NPDC000555; assembly: GCF_040300025.1. NCBI lineage: Bacteria > Bacillati > Actinomycetota > Actinomycetes > Micromonosporales > Micromonosporaceae > Dactylosporangium > Dactylosporangium sp. NPDC000555. The sequence goes on from NZ_JBEPDB010000004.1 coordinate 78,596, forward strand.
ACGAACTCCGCCTTTGCGGATGCGGCCCATTGATACGGAATCTGCCGGAACCAGTAGAGCGGTGGCAGGTGCGAGGTGGCCACGTACACCTGGCCGGGGAAACAGCGGGTTACGCGCAACCGCGCGCGCCATGCGTGGTCGGCGGTCGTCACGAGAACGACCGAATGCCAGCCGTACTGCTGCGCGAGCCGAGCGATCGCCCGTGCCTCGCCGCGGGTCGTGTTCGGGTCGGGGTGAAAACACAGCACCGTCACGCCGGGCTCCTCCGGCAGGCAGCGCCCCGTAGCGGCGTCGGACTCCAGCGTGGACTGCACGAGATAGTCGGCGCGGTGCGCCTTGGCCAGCTCGATCGCGAGCCGGTCTCGGTCTTCGCCGCCCGGCCCGGCCAGCTCGACGATCGCGTCGAAGTGCACCGGGAGCGCGGGCAGGCGTGGCCACACGAAATATCGTGCGGTCAATCCAAGAAATCCGATGAGCGTGATCGACACGGCGATCAAAATACGACTCCGCCACCTCCGGGTCATGCACCACAGCATTCCAGCCGCGGTTGAAGAAAACGTGGACGCGAATCGGGAAGTCACCCGATTTCTACGGACATGAGGTACGTGTGAGAATGCGCTGGCGGCCATGTACCAGCGCATTCTCGGCGACTTCTCGGGCGTGATCTAGATCACTCGTCGCGCAGCACCTCGCGCAGCCGCGGCGCGAAACCGGGCGGGTCCAGCACGAATGCGATGTGCCCGCCCGGGAACAACACCGGCTCGGCGCCGAGCAACGCCGCCATCGCGTGCGAGGTGCGGTCCAGCAGCTGACCGGCCGACTCCTGGCCGAGGCCGATCACGATCCGCGCGCCGCCGGCCCGCAGCGCCGCCACGTCGGGCCGGAAGCGGCTGGTACCACGCATCTCGTGCAGGAACCAGAACCGCTCGTCGGCGACCTGCTGCGCGTCCGGCGGCGGCCCCTCCAGGTGCGGTGGCGGCGGCGCACCCGCGTTCACCAGGAACTTCTTCCACGCGCCCGGCACATCACCGGACTCGTACGTGGCGATGATGTCCTCGATGGCCGCGTGGCGCTCGTCGCGGTCCTCGAGCACCTCGTTGAGCGGTGGCTCGTGCGCGATCACGGTGTGCACCAGGGCCGGGTGCCGCTGCGCGAGCGCCAGCGCGGTGACTGCGCCGCCGCTGGAGCCGAACACCGCGGCCGGGCCGGCATCGACGTGCTCGATCAGCCGGGCCAGGTCGTCGGCGCGCTGCTCGGCGGCGGAGTCGGACTCCGGCGCGTCGAGGACGCTCGCGCCGATGCCCCGTGGATCCGTCGTGAGCACGGTATTGTCTGCGGCGAGCAGGTCGGCGAGCGGCCCGAAGAACCGCGTGCCCATCGGTGCGCCGACCAGCACCAGGAGCGGGCCGCTGCCACGCAGTTCGTAGTACAGCGTGGCGTCCGGGACGCGCAGTGTGTCGTTCTTCAACGGATGACCTCCTTCTCTCAAGAAGGGAGACCGGCCCCGTGCCGCAGACTCGTCGCCTCCTCGAGCACGACTTTGCCGACGACCTGGATCGCGCGCGCAAGGGCGACGACGAGGCGTTCGCCCGGCTGGTCACTCCGCTGCGCGGTCAGTTGCACGCGCACTGCTACCGGATGCTCGGCTCAGTGCACGACGCCGACGACGCGCTGCAGGACGCGCTGGTGCGCGCGTGGCTGGGCCTGTCCCGGTACCAGGGCCGCGGCTCGCTGCGCACCTGGCTGTTCACCGTCGCGACGCGCACCTGCCTCGACATCGCCGCCGCCCGCGGCCGCCGCGCGCTGCCGGTCGACCTCGGCCCGTCGAGCGAGCACGCCGCCGTCGGCGACCAGCCCCGCGACGACGTCGCCTGGCTCGAGCCCTACCCGGACGTCGTCTACGAGCGGCGCGAGACCGTCGAGCTCGCGTTCGTCGCCGCCCTGCAGCACCTGCCCGGCAACCAGCGCGCCGCGCTGCTGCTGTTCGAGGTGCTCGACTTCTCCGCGGCCGAGATCGCCACGATGATGGGCACCTCCGTCGGCTCGGTGAACTCCGCCATCGCCCGGGCCCGCCGCACCGTGGCGAAGAGGGTCCCGCCGATCCCTCAGCAGCCGACCCTGCGCCGCATCGGCGACGGCCGCGTCCGCGAGATCGTCGCCTCCTACGCCGCCGCCCTGGAGCACGGCGACGCGGCCGCGCTCGTCGCGCTCCTCACCGAAGACGTCACCTGGTCGATGCCTCCACTGCCGCGCTGGTACCACGGGCTGCCGGCCGTCGCCGACTTCGCGCTCCGGCTGCCACTGACCGCCTGCGGCAGCTGGCGGCACCTTGCCACGACGGCGAACGCGCAGCCCGCCGTGGCCTGCTACCTGCGCGCCGGCGAGAGCGGCGCGCACGAGGCGTGGTCCCTCAACATCTTGACGCTGCGCGACGGCCGAATCACGGAAATCACCTCATTCGTCGATCCGGCCCTCTTCGCGCGTTTCGACCTCCCGCCGCGCCTGCCGTGAGGCCCGCGCCCAGCGCGAATCCGAAGTCCGGGATTCCGCCAAGAGCGGTCAGCCGACTGCCGCGTGCAGCAGCCGGGCCTGCGTACCGTCGTCGACACCGGCCAGCAGTTCGCCACCGCGCAGCGCGACCGTGAGATGGTGCTGCCGGCCGCAGGACAGTTCGGCCGGCGCGGGTACCGGCCGCCAGCCGATCCCTTCGGTGGTCAGCCAGAGGCGATAGCTGGTCCCGTCGCAGACCACCGCGACCGCGCGGCCTTCGCTGACCGCCAGGCCGGCAACCCGGGGCACCTCGGTGCCGCTCGCCGAGCCGAACGCTCGCGCCGGCTGCCAGCCGCCCGCGCGGCCGCGGAGCCAGGAGGCGAAGCGCCCTTGGCGTACCCCCACCGCGAGCGCCCCGTCCGACCAGCCCGCGATCCGTTCGACCGCCGTGTCCCCTGAGGCATCCGGGAGCACCTCGCGCTGCCAGGCCGCGCCGTCCGTCGACCGCCAGGCCAGCGGTTCGCGGGCGGCGCCGGGCGAGTTGTGGCGCTGCAGCGCGCCGCCGAGCAGCCACGTGCCGTCGGCCAGCGCGACAGCCGCGCTCGCCTCGGTCATCGCGTCGGCGTCCGAGGAGAGCGCCGGGTCGCCGTCGACAAGAGCGAACTGGCTGCCATCCGGCGACCGCCACACCACCGCGCCGGCCCGGCCGTTCGCGCCGATTCGGTTGCCGGCCAGCACGAAGCCGCGCGTACCGGCGGCAACGGTGTTGACCCCGATCGCGGCGTTACCGCCGAACAGCTCGAACCCAGCGGGCACCTCCCGCAACGAGCCGTCCGGCAGCATCGCCACCCAGCTGCTCGTGCGCGGGTTGGCATGCACCCCGCCGGCCGTGGTGCCGAGCGCGACGAGCCGGCCACCGGCGCACCCGGCGGAGTACAGCAGGTTCTGCGGCCCGTACACCGACACAGGCTCCACCCGCAGCGGCTGCCACGACGCACCGTCCGCGCTGCGGAACAGTCCCGGGGTGGTCGTGTCCGGTCCGGTGCGGGTACCGCCCACCGCGTACCAGAAGTCGCCACAGCTCACCAGCTCGCTCACGGCGAGGCCCGGCGCGACGTCCGGCACGGCCTGCCAGCGCACGGAGACCGGCGACGGCGACGGCCGAGAGGCCCGCCCGTCACAGCCGGACAGGGTCAGCGCCAGCACCAGCACCCCGGCGGCCGCCTCCGCGCCGGTACGCAACGAGGCCATCGGTCCCCTCCCGGTCCCGTGCTGAGCTCTCAACCGGTTGAAGAACTTCGCCCCGACCTGGCTCCGCTCGGGAACATGCGGCCGATCCTCGGCAGCCGTCGAGCCACCTCGTGCGGGTCCCCAGGGCTCCACCCCTCGCCTGAAGGGTCGGGGACGCTTGGACTCTCGTGGCCGCGGGCCTCCAGTGCATCGTCGAGGCTCTCCTCCTCGCCGGTGCGGCGCTCGTGCGCCTCGCCGGCCACGTAGTCGACGATCTCCCAGTCGGGCCACTCGTCCTCAGCCCAGTCACCGGTGCCACGGCCGGCGAGGCGCTGGATTTCCGGCACCTCGGCCAACGCGTCCGGGTCGGCCGCGACCCGTTCGAAATTGTCGCGGCCAAGACCGACCAGCCAGCCTTGGAAATAGAAGAAGCCGTCGTCCGAGCACAGACCGTTCATGATCTGGTACCCCGCGCCCCACATCGTCCAGGTGTCGACACGTGCGCGCATCTGGTCAAGATGAACCTGAAAGTCCTCGATCTCCCGCAGCGGCAGCACGGCGAGCCGGTCGGTCAGCCACTCCGCCCGCTCATCAGGGTCGTTCGTGGCGGCGCGGCTCGCTTCGATGAGCGTCCAGAACCCGTTGAGTTCCATCATCAGGAGTCTAGGTCCATCGTGGGCGCGCTCGACGTCACGCTGAAGAGCCGCCCGGTCCTCAGCTCACCGCCTGCTGCACGAGCCCGCCGATCCTCGCCTCGTCCTCGACGGACAGCGCGGTCAACGCGAACGAGGTCGGCCACATGGCACCCGCGTCGAGGTTCGCCTCGTCGCTGAAGCCGAGTGTCGCGTACCGCGTCTTGAACTTGGCCGCGCTCTGGAAGAAGCAGACCACCTTGCCGTCGCGGGCGTATGCGGGCATCCCGTACCACAGCTTCGGCGTCAGGACCGGCGCGCTGGCCTTGATCACGGCGTGCAGTCGCTCGGCGATCGCCCGGTCGGACTCCGACATTTCGGCGATCTTCGCGAGCACCTCGCTCTCCGTGTCGGCCTTGGCGCGCCGCCGAGCGCCGGTCTTCAGCTCCTTCGCGCGCTCCTTCATCGCGCTGCGCTCCTCGTCGGTGAAACCGTCGTGCTGCTCGCCGTTCGCGGTGGTGCTCTTCCTCGTGGTCGACATGACGACGTTCCTCTCTGTGACGTGTTGTTTCGGCGTGGATCGAGCTGTTCGGCCTTGATCAGAACCTAGGTCACCACTTGCCCGCCTGCTGGCGGGTCGGCGCGTTGAGCCGGTTGAAGGCGTTGGTGATCGCGATGTTGAGCAGCAGCGTGGCCAGCTCCTTCTGGTCGAAGTGCTTGGCGGCCACGTCCCACACCTGGTCCGGCACCGGATCGGGCCGGTCGGCGAGCCGGGTCACGGCCTCGGTCAGGGCCAGCGCGGCGCGCTCCTCATCGCTGAACCAGGGCGTCTCCCGCCAAGCGGCGACGGCGTGCACCTGATCGGTGGTCGCGCCGTGCTGGCGTGCCTGGTGGGCGCCCCCGGCCACACACGGCCCGCAGCCGTTGATCTGGCTGGCCCGCAGGTGGCTCAGCGCCAGCAGCTTGCCGTCCACCCCGGCGCCCGCGATGGCTGTGTTGAGGGCCATCAGGGCCTGCATCGCCTCGGGAATCAGAACCGCCGGGTTCGGCATGCGCTCGGTCGACATCGCTCCTCCTTCGTCGTCGGTGTTCCTGACAGGAGTCATCCGACCATCGGCGCGCCGGGGCACGCGCGGCCCGTGGGACACCGTGGGACACGGAGAACCAGGTCCAGCAGCGCAAACGTATCGCCGATCCGTTTGCGTGGAGCGGGACGAGTACGGTGTTGCCCGTGTCCAGCCCCCAGGAGCGATTGGTGGCTCAGCTCGCCCAGATCAAGGAGCTGAGCGGGCTCAGCCTGCGCGCCCTCGCCCGCGGGGCGGGTCTGAGCAGCTCGTCGCTGTCCCGCTACCTGACCGGTCGACTCGTGCCACCGTGGGAGGCCGTCGTGGCGCTGTGCCGGGCCGTGGGCCGCGACCCCCGGCCGCTGCGTGCGGTGTGGGCCGAGGCGTCCAAGGCCGGCGCGGCGCCCGCCCCGCGCCGCAACGACCTACCGGCCGACCTGTTCGACTTCACCGGCCGGGAGACGGAGTGCGCGCTGGTCGAAGAGCTGCTGCGCACCGCCGGCGCGGCCGCGATCGACGGCATGGCGGGCGTGGGCAAGACCAGCCTGGCCGTACACGTGGCCCACCGGGTCGCCCCGACATACCCGGACGGCGGGCTCTACCTCGACCTGCACGGTTTCACCCCGGGCCAGGAGCCGCTGGAGCCGCAGGCCGCGCTGGGCCGCCTGCTGGGCGCGTTGGACGTCACGCACCTCCCGGACGGCGCCGCCGATCGCGCGGCGCTCTGGCGGTCGGAGCTGTCTCGCCGGCGGGCGCTCGTCGTGCTCGACAACGCGGTCGACGCGGAGCAGGTACGCCCGCTGCTCCCCGGTGCCGGGAAGTCCGCGGTCCTGGTCACCAGCCGCCAACGGCTGGTCAGCCTGGACGGGGTACCGCCGGTATCCCTGGAGCCACTCGCCAACGGCGACGCGGCACACCTGTTCGGCCGGGCGGCCGGGCTTGCGCTCACCGAGGAGGAAGCGGTCAGCCAGGTGCTGCGCCAGTGCGGCGGGCTCCCGCTGGCGCTCCGGATGGCGGGCGCGCGGCTTCGCCACCGCCCAGGCTGGACGGTGGCGGTGCTGGCCGAGCGGCTGCGCGACACTGCCGGCCGCTTCGACGCCGTGTTCGGCATGTCGCTCCAGCAACTCGACGCGGACCAGCGCCGCGTGTTCCGGCTGCTGGGCGTGCTGCCCAGCGCCGACTTCGACGCGGCGGCGGCGGGCGCGCTCGCCGACATGCCGTCCGACCGGTTGGGGGCGGTGCTGGAGGAACTGGTCGACGCCCACCTGCTGCAGGAGATCTCGCCCGGGCGGTACCGGCTGCACGACCTGATCCGGCAGTATGCGGCGGACATCGCCGCCGACGAGGAGCCGCAGGCCGAAGCCGCCCTGCGCCGGGTACTGAGCCACTATCTGGCGCAGGCGACCGCCCACGATCGAACGCTGCCCTCGCCGCACCGCAGGGAGCCCTCGCCGGGCGATCCGGCGAAGGCCATGGCCTGGTTCGGCCTCGAGTACGTCAACCTGGTCGCCTGTTTCGACGCCGCCGTGCGGCTCGGCATGGACGAGGTGGTGGCCGAACTGCCGCAGGCCATGCGGGTCTGGTTCTTCCGGCACCGCGGAACCGACGACCAGGCACGCCTGCTCGAAGCCGCCGCAGCCGCCGCGGGACGTCTCGGCCGCGACCAGCAGCGGGCTTCGCTGCTCGCGGACCTCGGCTTCGCCCGAGCCGCCGCCGGACGCCTCGCGGAGGCGCTCTCCGCCTACGAACTGGCCGAACAGTCCGGGCCGAACGACACCGGCCTCGCCGCCGGTCTGGCGCTGCGCATCGGCTTCGTACAGCGGGATCTCGGCGACCTCGAAGCGGCACAGGCGCACTTCCGGCGGGCACGCGAGCTGTTCGAGAAGATCGGACACCGCGCCGGGCAGTCCCAGGCGCTGGCCTTCGACGGATGGGTGACCCTTCATCTCGGGCGACGCGGGGAGGCCGTCGAACTCGCCCGGGCTGCCGTCGCTCTGGCCGACGGGACGGCCCGGATCACCGGGCTTGTCACCCTCGGTGTCGCACTGGCATCGGAGGACCCGACAGGGTCTCTGCGAACGCTGCACGAGGCGTTGCGGCTGTCCGAGCAGAACCATCTCAAGCACAACCAGGCGTTGTGTCACAACTATCTCGGTGTCGCGCTGCGGGTCATGGGTTCACCCGAGCAGGCGCTCGAACACCACCGGCGCGCTTTCGAGCTGCTGGAACCGCTGGCCGAGGTACAACTGGAGATCGACTTCCTGCACACCTACGCCGAGACCTGCCGCGCGGCTGGTCGCTACGACGACGCGCTGAGGCTGCTCGACCGGACCGTCGAGCTCGCGCGCAAGCTGGGCCGGCCGCACGACGAGGAGCTCGCCCGCGCGGCGCGGAAAGCCATCGTGGAGAGCACCGCCGCCGACCGCGAGGCGTAAACCCCGCGCTTCAGCGCAGTAGCCATGTGGCCCTATAGTGAACTCGTGCTTACGCGCCGGACCACTACTCAACAGGCCAGCGATGACCTGACGGCCGGTACCATGAGGCGATCGAGACCGCAGAAGGGCAGGCACGACATGACAGTCGCATCGAACCTGCCCGACCGGCCACTCACCCTGGACGACGTCACCCGCCTCGCCGAAGCCGACAGCAACCACCGCTTCGAGCTGAGCGAAGGGAACCTCGTCGTCATGCCGCCAGGCACGTGGCGGCATCAAGAGATCAGCCTGCTGATGAGCGCGTGGCTGCTCAGCCATGGCTATCGAGGTCGCGTGAATGTCGCGCCCGGCGTGCGGACCGCAGCCGACGACCTCAACGGCCGGATCCCGGACCTCGTCGTCACCAAGGGCCCCGTGCCGGACGAGACGGTCTGGCTCGACCCGGCATCGGTGGCACTCGCCGTGGAGATCGTCTCCAAAGGCTCAGAACGCATGGACCGCTGGCTGAAGCCGGTCGAATACGCCGAGGCCGGCATCCCGCTCTTCTGGCGCGTCGAGCCCGACGACATCGTTGTGCAGTTCCGCCTGAACGGCACCCGCTACGCCGAGTACGGCTCAGTACCGTTGGAAACCCTGCTCGGAGGCACAGCGCCCGATCTCGGCTGACCGACCGCCCCCTGAACAAGGGTTGATCGGTCGCGTTGACATCGCGACCGGAACTGGTGGCGCTCAGCGAGACCAACTGACGATGGCTGCCGAGCCCCACATCGCCGGCACTGGACTAACCTGTTAGCTAAGGAGGCGCCATGTCGGGCGAAGCGGTGGCCCCGCAGTTCAACATCCACGATGCGAAGACTCACCTGTCTCGGATCATCGATCGGGTGGAGCACGGCGAAGAGATCATCATCAGCCGAGCGGGGACCCCTGTCGCAAAGGTCATCCCGCTGCACCCGCGTGTGAAGCGCACCGGGCGTGGATCGCTCGCCGGCCGACTCGTGGCGGCCGAGGACTGGGACTCCTCCGACGTCAACGACAGCATCGCGCGGGACTTCGGGCTTGCGCCGTGAGCCTCCTGCTGGATACCCACGTGGTGCTCTGGTAGCTCACCGACGACGCCACCCTCACGGACGACATCAATCGCCTCGACCAGGAACCCGACGTCTACATCAGCCCGGCAACGATCTGGGAAGTCGCGATCAAGCAGTCGATCGGCAAACTCTCGGAGCCGATGGACCTCCCGGAACGCATCCGCGGCAGCGGCTTTCGCGAGTTGCCCATAACGTTCGGGCACGGGATCGTCGCTGACAGGCTGCCGCTCATCCACCGCGACCCTTTCGACCGGATGCTCATCGCCCAGGCACAAGTCGAAGAGCTCACACTGGTCACCCGCGACTCGGACATCCAGAAGTACGACGTCCAACACCAGAGCAGGGCGCGGCGGCCCACCCCGTGGAGTGAGCCCGCCGGAGGTCGATCTCGAGTGGAGCTGACGATCGCTACTTGAACCCGCAGCAGTAGGCCGTCACCGGTCAGAGCCAAGCCAGGCGACACCGTCTCTGCCAGGGAGTTGCTTCGACGGCAGCAGCACATCGAGAGCATTGCCGAGGCGGATGAGTCCATTCGCCGTCCGCGGATACCGCTGCGCCAGGACGAAAATGAGCCCACAGTGAGCGACTCCCTGCGCTGCCAGGCGGGCGAAGTCGCTTACGTTCTCTGTGACCACGCATCGGTTGTTCCGCACGGCCCACGCCAACACGTCCTCGTCGGACCTGGACGCAAGGCCAACCTCGACGTCTAGCACAGCCAGGACGTCGTGACCGCTGTCGCAGAGCCGCCGAGCCAGTGCGGGCGGGTACATTTCGTCGAGCAGGAGGTTCGTCAGGTTTTCGGTCGCCGCAGAAGGTTCTGCTGGGCCGCCCACAACTGTTCCTCCCGCTCGGCGACGTCCCTGTTGCTTGCAATTCGATCGTCGATCTCGTCCGGGTAGGCGACGTAGTAGCGAAGCGCGACTACCACTCGCGACGCACTGAGACCTGTGACGGTGGCCACTTCCTCGGCGAGCAGGTCCCCGTCCAAGCCGGGATTCTCATCACGGATCGCGTTCAGCGCGGCAATGACCTCCCAAACGTCGGGGCCTCCGGACAGCGCGGCTCGGCGTCCAGTTGGTCCAGGCCGGAACATGACGCCCGGATGCTCGTAGACCCGAAGGGACTCGTCGATAAACATGTTGGCGACCGACGACGACGACGAGCCTGGGTGTTCCTTGACATACCGGTCAAGACGGGACAGCACCCCCTCCTCGAACCGGACTGAACGCGGAGTCGTCATGACTACATCGTAGCTGCCTGTAGTTACCCAGGTCAGGGTATTCCTGCGACGTCGCCTTCCTCATCGAGCAGTTCCACGAGGCATCTCGCCCACGAGCCCCAACCGAAACACTCCCGACGGTGTATCGGTGTACGCGACGTACCAAGGTCAACGTGTCGGAGGAGTGTTCGACCCCGCGACCGGCGGGCTGACCGTGACGTCGGCACCGCTGCCTGGAGCCTGGTTCCGTTCTCCCAGCGGCGCCGCAAAGGCCGTCGTCGCCGCGCTCAAGCCCGGCGTGACCTCCAATCGCAGCGGCTTGACTTCTGGTTCGTCGCCAGCACCGGCAAGACCCTCGCCCCCATCCGCACGACAGTTCGCCGGTGAGCTGGTCGATGGCCTTCTAACGCCAAAGGCGGCCGGCCCCTCTGGGCCGACCGCCTTGATCACTGTGGAGGTAGCGATGGCCTACTTGAACCCCCATCGACGCAACGCCTGACGGCCAGGAGCGCAAGTGATCTCCTCGCGGATCGAATACGCTTCGCTCGCATATCGAAAGGCTGACCGTCGCGAAACGAAAAGTGCATGATAAGCTCTCCGCGTGACCCGGTCGGATCTGATCCCCAGGCGTGCGACGTCGGCTGTCGTTGAGGCGCTGGCGGATACCCGTGTCGTGCTCGTGAACGGGGCCCGACAGTCGGGCAAGAGCACACTCGTGCGCAGCGTAGCCGGCGATCGGGCCGCTGAATGGCGGGACCTCGATCTCCTTCAAGACCGGCAGTCGGCGCTCGAAGACCCCGTGGGCTTTGTTTCGTTTGAGGGCCTCATGGTCATCGACGAGATCCAGCGGGCGCCGGAGTTACTGCTGGCCATCAAGGCCGACGTGGACGCGGCCCCTCGGCCTGGTCGCTTTCTGCTCACTGGTTCGTCCCGTTTGCTCGCACTCCGGGGCCTTCCTGACACTCTCCCCGGCCGGATGGAAACCATTGAACTCTGGCCATTCTCGCAAGGGGAGATCGACCGCACTCCGGACGGCTTCATCGACGCAGCCTTCCGGCTGGGGCCGGCCATCCGGCACGAGAGTGCGGTAACCCGGATCGACTATGCGGAAAGGGTCGTCCGCGGAGGACTGCCAGAGGCGGTCGCCCGCACCGACGCGCGCCGCCGGGGCCGTTTCCTCGACTCCTACGTGCAGAATCTGATCGACCGAGAAGTGACTCAACTGGCCGAGATCGAGCGAGCACCGCAGTTGACCACACTGATCCGCTTGCTCGCCGCGCGGTCCGGCCTTCTCGTTGCCGCCGGAAGTCTCGAGTCGGAACTTCAGCTGTCCCGTCCCACCATCGCGCGGTACATGCGGCTTCTTGAAGAGGTCTTCCTGATCAAGCGCATACCCGGCTGGTCGCGCAACCTCGGCACCCGCGCCACCAGCACCGCCAAGCTCGTCTTCGTCGACTCGGGAATCGCCGCCCGCCTGCTCGCCATGGACGGTCACGCGCTTCGCCGTCCCGGCGCCCCATTCGGTCCGCTACTCGAAGGCTTCGTGCTCTCCGAACTGGCCCGCCAGACGACCTGGTCCCAGGAACTCGTCGACATCTACCACTACCGAGACCACAACAAAGTCGAGGTCGACGCGGTCCTGGAAAGCCGCCAAGGCCAGGTCATCGGCATCGAGATCAAGGCGGCCTCGACCGTCAGATCCGAGGACTTCAACGGATTACGGCAACTCGCCACCAAACTCGACGACGATTTCATCGCCGGCATCGTCCTCTACACCGGCACCACAACCCTGCCGTTCGGACCCAAACTCAGGGCGATGCCCGTAAGCGCGCTGTGGCAACTGGACCAGGAAGGACAAACCCACGCAGCGGGCTACCTAAACGGCGAACGCGCCTGCGAGACCCGGGAGTGATAGGCAACCCGGCACGGCGACGACCACCTCAACCAAACACGGACCACGTCGCCCGAGCTTCGGAGGACGATCGACCGCGGACAGGCAGGCCGACCCGAGAAGGCGACGGCGTACTTGAACCCGACGGAGCGCGCCACCCCGGGGTTTGAGGGGGTGTGGGTGGAGCGAAGCTCCCCCACTGGGGAGCGCCGGCGGAGCCGGTGCGCGGGGAATCCGAAACCGCCACCGCCGAACGCCCCCTGCGTGAGCAGGGGGCGTTCGGCGGTGGAGGTGACAGTGACCCACTTGAACCGGCCGTAGTGGCTGATCTCCGCGGACCGTGTCCGGGTGCCGCACCCGCCCGTACGAAGCGAGGCGGTTGTGCCACAGCTCGACATCCACAATGCGAAGACCAGCATCTCCCGGATCCTTGAGCGCATGGAGCACGGCTAGGACATCATCATCAGTCACGCCGGCATCCCTGATCGCCAAGGTGGTCCCGCTCCACCCGCGCATCAAGCGCACGCCGGCAGGGGCTCACTGGCCAGTCAGTGCGCCGGAGCGTTTCGCAGCACCATACCTACGGACCTCCTCGGCGCAGCCGCGAGCGATCAGGTCCCCGCAGTCAGCCTTGCCATAGACACGCTCAAAATCCAGGTTCGCAACGTCGACTACCTTGCCCAACTCAAACCATTTCCACTGCGGCATCAACCCGCCGGGTGCAAGGGCGAGGTCTAGATATACGGCATGCCTGTACTTGAACTGACGCTGGATATCCAAGATGGATTCGATGGTCCCGCGACTGCCGGGGCGGCCTTCGTTGGGCCTTTCGGATTCGTGGTTCTTCTTAAGCTCGAGAACCAGCAGGTTGTGCTCGGGCCCGGGGAGACCTCGCCGGTGCACGACAAGATCGGGAGTGACAGTCGGCGGTCGAGAGTCAGTATCGCCCGCCGGGGGCGCGCTCCACCGCTTGGCATCGACCTGAGTTCCTTCGCCCGCTCGGCTGTACTCGCAGTCGACATCCCAACTGCGCTCCATGACGCTCTTGAGGTGCCACCCTAATGCGGCGGCAATCGAGCGCTCGCTGCCCACTCCCAGAGGCTGAGGAGCCCGCAAGCTGAGCAGACGCCAGTCATCAACGATGAGCTTACTCAAGGCCAGGGTGAGGCGCCGTTGAACCGTCCCTCTCTTCATGTCGTCGATTCTGTCATCGAAGAACCAGAGCTGCCGGATGCAGGGACGGGTCCTTGGAACATAGGTGAGCAGCAGGGTCCACCGCTGGACGACGCCAGCCTGTGCGGAGACACAGGGACGCCGGCGCCGAACGGGTCGGGACGGCTTTCTACCGCTGATACGAGGGAGCCCTGTTCATTGCTGCGGGTCCATCTACGGCCAGCACGGCAGGGTCATCGACGAAGTCGAGACAAGCAGGAGTCTAGCCATGGCAGGCACGTACTCTGGGTGCCCCGCGAAGCGCCCAACCACCACCGACAAGGCAGGACAAGCCGATCCGAGCAACCCCGCGACGGTTTTGAGGGGGTGTGGGTGGAGCGAAGCTCCCCCACCGGGGAGCGCGGGCGCAGCCCGTGCGCGGGGAATACGGAACCGCCAACGGCGAACGCCCCCTGCGTGAGCAGGGGGCGTTCGGCGGTGGAGGTGCCGGGAATCGAACCCGGGTCCTTCGTCGCTTTGTTAGGGCTTCTCCGAGCGCAGCTCGCTGTGCCTCTACTCGGCCCTACCAATCACGCGAGCGAGTTGGTATGACGGGCCCAGTCACGATTGATCTCACCGCGCGAGCCCCGTGACAGGACTCGGTTGGCCAGCCTTCTAGCTGATGCCGGTTACTGGGCCGAAGGCAATCCCAGACCGACAGAACTCCACCCTAGCTTAGGCAGCGAGAGCGAGTTCGGAGCGCTTGAAATTGGCGCTTATAACTTTCCGACGACTGATTCACGAGACAACGTCGGCTTCCTCGGCTCGCTTCCCCTATCGCCACAAACAAAGTCGAAACCAGTCACCCCCGCGCGGGTGGTGTTGGCTGCCGCACCCCTCGTGCGACTGATCAAGCGTAACGCCTCCCCGCCAGAGTTTCATCCCGGTATCCCGGAGCACTTCTGGCCGCCGATCGTGCAGGTGAAGGGCTCGTTGCGGACGCCCAGGCCCTCGACGTCGAAGCGCAGGGTTGCCGAGCCACCCGGCTTGATGGTTCGGGTCGCGTCCACCGCGGTGAAGGTCAACCGTAGCCCCGAGCGGGTCATCGCGCCGCCGGTGACGTTGCGGACGGTCAGGTCGAGCAGGGGCAGGACGATGACGACCGCCCAGTCGTTCGCCGTGGTCTGGCTCGGGTTGCTGATCGTGACCGTGACGCGGTACGAGGTCAGGGTCAGGTTCTCGGTCTTGTACGCCCCGGTGAGCTGCGCGATCCCCGCGGTGCCGTCCGGCGATGAGGCGGAGGACGGACCGGAGGGCGGCGTGAGAGACGGTGTGGGGGATGGCGTCGCTGAGCGCGAGGCCGCGGGCACGACCGGGCGGGACGCGCCGCGCGTGGGCTGCTCGGGGGCGGCCGGTACCGTCGCCTGGATCGGGCCGGGGTCCGCCCGGCCGGTTTGCGGCGCCGTTGGCGGGTGCGGCGTGGTGGCCCTGCCGATCAGGATGCCGGCCATCGCCAGCAATAGCAGTACCGCGGCCCCGGCGGCCACCGCCTGGCTGCGTTGGTCCGCTGACCAGTCCCGCGCGCCCGCCAGCCATCGCCAGCCGTTGCGTACCGCGGTGCCGCCCCGCGCCGCGAGGGACCCCATCCGCGCGGTGCGCTGCGCGGGATCTACCGGCGGGGCCACCTTCGGCACGCCGGTCTCGCGGGTGTTCAGGAGGGCGGCGGCGAAACCGGGCACCGGTGTGGCCGGGCGCGGGCCGGCGGTCGAGTGGAGGTGCGAGCTCAGGGCGGGGGCCGAGCGGCTCGGCGCGTTGGGCTGGCGGGGCAGGCGGTTGAACGGTCCGCCGGCGTTGCGCCACGGCGCGGCCGGCGGCGTCGCGGCCTCCGGCTGCTCGGCCGCTCGCGCGGCGATCTTCGCCAGGGTGGCCGGCAACGGACCTTCAAGCAGGGAGGTGTACGTCGTGAGCAGTGCCGTCCGCCGCATAATCCCCTGCCGACCCAGGAAACCGCTCTGCGTGAACGTGAAGCGACTGCCCTCGCCGCGCTCGGCGAGGGTCACCGCGACGATCGTGTGCAGGTCGGTGGCCTGCCAGCGCATCACCAGCCGGTGCGGGGCCTCGACGGTGACGAGTTGTCCCTCGATCGGGTCCTCCAGCCCCGCCAGGTCGCTGGCCTGGAAGGTGAAGGTGCCGTCGTCGCGCGCCATGAACCGCGTCGTCGGCAGCCAGTCGGTGACCAGGCGGGCCTCGGTGAACGCGCGCCACACCAGCGCCGGTGGATGCTCGAGGTCGACATCGACCCGAATCTCGGTCACGGAGGGACTATATGGCCTCAACGCATTGCTTGCAGAGTGCCCGCGCGCTACCCATGCGCGAGAGCGCGACTACTCGGCGTTGCCCTTGCCGCGGCGGCCCACGACGCGGGCGATCTCGCGGTCGGCGTCGCGTTTCGCCAGGGTCTGACGCTTGTCGTACGCCTTCTTGCCCCGCGCCAGCGCGAGCTCGACCTTCGCCCACCCGTCCGCGAAGTACACCGACAGCGGCACCAGGGTCAGGCCACTCTCCCGCACCTTCACCCCGATGCGGTCGATTTCCTGGCGCTTCAGCAGCAGTTTCCGGATCCGCCGGGGCGGGTGGTTGGTCCAGGTGCCCATCGTGTACTCGGGGATGTGCATCGCGTGGAGGAAGACCTCGCCGTCGGAGATCTGCCCGAACGCGTCCACGAGCGAGCAGCGCCCGGCCCGCAGCGACTTGACCTCGGTCCCGGTCAGCGCGATGCCGGCCTCGAACGTGTCGAGAATCTCGTAGTCGTGGCGCGCCTTCCGGTTGGACGCGACCAGCTTGCGCCCCTTTTCGCGCGGCATCGACCCCTCCAGAGTTTCTCGACCGGTCTGAAGAGTATCGCGCCGGGCAAGACCATTTACGGCGGCGCCGGGCGCGCCCGTCGGTGAGACCAACGGAGACGGGCGAGTCCAGCAGCGGCAGACGGGATCAGCAGAGGCAACCGGGGAGCCAGTTCAGGGGCTGGACCGGGGTGCCGTCGAGGCGGACCTCGAAGTGCAGGTGGTTGCCGGTCGAGGCGCCCGTGGTGCCCACGCGGCCGATCAGCTGACCGCGCTGCACCCGCTCGCCGACGCGCACCAGGATCGCGGACTGGTGGGCGTAGCACGTCGCGAGGCCCTTGCCCTGGTACAGGCCGTGCGAGAGGCACGTGTAGTTGCCGTTGCCGCCCGACGGGCCGGCCCGGACCACGACGCCGTCGGCGGCGGCGACGATCGGCTGGCCGCCGCCCGCGGCCACGTCGATGCCCGCGTGCAGTTGATACACCTTGTACACCGGGTCGAACCGCATCCCGAAGTTGCTCGATTTCCAGCCGTTCACCGGCATCAGGAAGAACGCGCCCGCCTTCGGGCCGACGGCGGTGGTGACGGGGGCCTTGGTCGCGGTACCGCCGCTGGAGCTCTTGGCCTTTCTGGCCTCGGCGGCGGCCTCGGCGGCGGCCTCGGCGCGCAACTGCTCCGCGACCTTGGCGCTGTCGATCTTGATTTGCTCGTATCTGGCGAGCACGGCGCCGCGCTCCGCGTTGGCGGTCGCCTCGGCCCGCGCGCTCCGGTCGAGCAGGGCCTGCACGTCGGCGGCCGCCCGCTCGGCGCTCGCCTGCGCGGCCCGCGAGTCGGCCAGGGCGCGGGAAGCCTCGTCGGCGGCCTGCCGCGCGCGCCGCTCGGCGAGCACGGCGACGTCGCTACGCTGCTTCGCGGCCATCCGGGCGACCGTGAGCTGGTCGAGGGCACGCCGGTTCTCCTGGGCGACCCGGTCGAGGTATTGGATGCGCACGACCAGATCGGTGGGGCCCTCCGAGTCGAGGACCGAGTTGAACATGGCGAAGCCGCCGCCCTTGTACGCCGCGGCCACGAACGCGGACACGTCGCGGCGCGCCTGGTCGACCTCGTCCTGGGCGCCCTTGTACTCGCCCTCGGCCGCCCGCACCGCAGCGTCGGCTTCGGCGCGGTCGCGCTCGGCCTGGCGGGCCGCGGCGTCGGCGGCGATGACCCGCCCCTTGGCGTCGGCCAGATCGGTCTGCGCGCCGGGCAGCGCGGCGGCGGCCCGGCCGTGCTCCGCGGCGGCCTGCTGCGCCTTCTCGGTGGCCGCCTCGAGCGTGGCCTGGGTCTCCTGCAGTTGCCGGTCGAGCCGGGCCTTGTCATCTCTGGTGTCCGCACGCCCGGCGGTACCGGACCCGAGCAGCATGATGACGGCGCCGACTGCGGCGACGATCCGGATACGGTTCACAGAAGCAACCCTCCAGTACCACTTGAGGGTTACCGTACGCAGGAAAAAGCGCCGAAGTCCGGAATTTCGGTTAAATGCACCTATCGTGGCGGACGCCCGGAAACGACGGAGGGCGGATCCCCGTGTTCGGGATCCGCCCTCGCGGTCGGGAACGGCTACGTCAGACGCGCACGTAGAAGCGCAGCGTGACCCAGGCCGTGATGGCGCTGACCAGGCCGCCCGCGCCGCACAGGACGGGCAGCATCAGCCAGATGTTGCTCCAGTCGACCGGCAGCAGGGCCAGTGTCAGGGCCTTCAACGATCCGTCGATGAAGACTATCTTCGCGGCCACCAGAGCGCCGAAGGCCAGGATCGCGCCGATCAGGCCGGCGAAGACCGCCTCCAGCACGAATGGCATCTGGATGAACCAGTTCGAGGCGCCGACAAGCTTCATGACGGCGACCTCGCGCCGTTTGCTGTAGGCGGCGACCTGGATCGTGTTGGCCACCAGGAGCAGCGCCGCCGCGCCCTGGACCACCGCGACCGTCAGGGCCAGTGTCTGCAGCGCACCCAACAGGTCGAAGACCCGTTTCAGCAGCTGCTTCTGGTCGACGATGTCGCTGACGCCTTCCTGGCTGCGGAACTGGTCGCTGAAGTCCAGGACCTTGTTCGGATCCTTGAGCTTGATCCGGAACGACTCGGGCAGCGACTCCGGCTTGGTCGCGCTGACGAGGTCGGGTGCGTCCTTGAACTGCACCTTGAAGCGTTCCCACGCTTGGTCCTTGGTCTCGTGCTTGTACGACTCGACCAGGGCGTCGGCCTTCAGAGCGCTGTCGATGTTGTTGCGCTGCTCGTCGTTGACGTCGGGCTTGAGGAAGACGGACACCTCAATGCGCTGGTAGAAGTAATCCTCCATCTTGCCGACCTGGAGGAAGAGC
The DNA here is from genome assembly GCF_040300025.1 of Dactylosporangium sp. NPDC000555. Taxonomy (NCBI): domain Bacteria; kingdom Bacillati; phylum Actinomycetota; class Actinomycetes; order Micromonosporales; family Micromonosporaceae; genus Dactylosporangium; species Dactylosporangium sp. NPDC000555. The sequence goes on from NZ_JBEPDB010000004.1 coordinate 97,001, forward strand.
AGCAGGCTCGCGCCCAGCATGGTCAGCGACACCGTCATCGTGATGATCATCGCGATCGTCATCGTGACGTTGCGCCACAGTCCGGTCAGGACCTCGGACAGGACGTATCTCACACGCATCGGGTGGGGGTTCCTTCCCAGCGGACCCAGCAGGAGGACAGGGGGCGGTGCGGACTACGGCCGGAGGTCAGCCGTAGACACCGCGGGGCTGGTCCCGCACGATTCGGCCACTTTCGATCTCGACGACTCGGCGTCGCATCTGGTTCACGATGTTGGAGTCGTGCGTCACCATGACGACGGTGGTGCCGGTGCGGTTGATCCGGTCCAGCAGCCGCATGATCTCGATCGACGTGTCCGGGTCGAGGTTTCCGGTCGGCTCGTCGGCCAGCAGGATCAGCGGACGGTTGACGAAGGCCCGGGCCACCGCGACGCGCTGCTGCTCACCGCCGGAGAGCTCGTGAGGGTAGCGGTGCTCCTTGCCGCCGAGACCGACGAGCTCGAGCACCTCGGGGACAACGCGACGGGCGACCCCCTTCGACTTGCCGATCACCTCGAGGGCGAACGCCACGTTCTCGTAGGCCGTGCGGTTCGGCAGCAGGCGGAAGTCCTGGAACACGCAGCCGATCTGCCGGCGGAACGCGGGAATCCGCCACGAGCGCATCGAGGTCACGTCGCGCTCGTTCACGACGACCTTGCCCCGGTTGGGGGTCACCTCGTGCAGCAGCAACTTGATGATCGTGGACTTGCCTGAGCCGGAGGGACCGATGAAGAAGACGAACTCGCCCTTCTCGATGTTGACGGAGACATCGTCGAGGGAGGGGCGAGACGCCTTCGGATACGTCTTCGTCACGTGGTCAAGCCGAATCACGGGACGTGAGTCTACGCGGTGTCACAAGTTGGCCAAGTACACGCGGTACGTCATGCGCGATTTGCTGGCAATGCGGACCCGTACAGGGGACGCGAACCGCAGGGCAGCGCTTGATTACGCGGCCCAGTGTGACGTATATCTCATTTTTTGCCACGAATCCACGGTAACGTTACGTAATTGACGCACTCCAAAGCGATCATCACGCGGCGGTGCCGAGCTCCCGCTGTTTGCGCCACCGGATCCCGGCGTCGATGAACGCGTCGAGGTCGCCGTCGAAGACCCCGGTCGGGTTGCCCGTCTCGTGCTCGGTGCGCAGGTCCTTGACCATCTGGTAGGGGTGCAGCACATACGAGCGCATCTGGTCGCCCCACGACCCCGCCACGTCGCCGCGCAGCGCGTCCATCTTCGCCGCCTCCTCGGCCCGCTTCAGGGCCAGCAGCTTGGCCTTCAGCACGCCCATGGCGGTCGCCTTGTTCTGAATCTGGGAGCGCTCGTTCTGGCAGGACACCACGATGCCGGTCGGGATGTGGGTCAGCCGCACCGCCGAGTCGGTCGTGTTGACGCCCTGGCCGCCGGGGCCGCTGGAGCGGTAGACATCGACGCGCAGGTCGTCATCGGGGATCTCCACGTCGTCGGTCTGCTCGACGACGGGCACGACCTCCAGCGCGGCGAACGACGTCTGGCGCCGGCCCTGGTTGTCGAACGGGCTGATGCGCACCAGCCGGTGGGTGCCCGACTCGACCGACAGCGTCCCGTAGGCATACGGCGCCTTCACCGCGAACGTGGCGGACTTGATGCCCGCCTCCTCGGCATAGGAGGTGTCGTAGACATCGGTGGTGTAGCCGTGGCGCTCCGCCCACCGCAGATACATCCGCAGGAGCATGTCGGCGAAGTCGGCCGCGTCGACGCCACCGGCACCGGCACGGATCGTCACCAGGGCCTCCCGGGCGTCATACTCCCCGGACAGCAGCGTGCGGACCTCGAGCTCCTCGATCGCCTTGCTCAGGCCGGCGATCTCCTCGCCGACCTCGCCCAGCGAGCCGGAGTCGCTCTCCGCCTCGGCGAGCTCGAGCAGCACCTGGGCGTCGTCGAGCCGCTGCCGCAGCCGCTCGAGCTTCGTGATCTCACCCTGGACATAGGACAGGCGCGAGGTCACCTTCTGCGCGGCAGCCTGATCGTCCCACAGGTTGGGAACCGACGCCTCAGCCTCGAGATCGGCCTTCTCCTTGCGCAGGCGATCGAGGTCGAGCACCGCCTCGATGTTGCGCAGGGTGCCGTCGAGGTTCTTGAGAGCTTCGGCGTGGTCCAGAGCAGTCACGCGTCAAGACTACGCCGGGTCGCGGACGGCTATTTGCCCGGCGCGCTCTTGAGCCACGTCAGCGCGGCCTTGTGATACCCGACCGCGAACTCCAGCGACGCGGAGAAGAAGTCGTCGCCCGACTTCTTGGCCTCCTTGGCCATCTCGCGCGCCTCGGTGAGCGCCGCGCTGTGGTATTCGGCCGCCTGGGCATAGACCTCTTGCAGTTGGGCCGCCGACTGCTGCGCCCCGAAGGCGACGCGCAGGGCCACCGGATTGCGCAGCGACTCGCGGCCGGCGGGCTCGGCAAGCCACCTGGCGAACGCCCGCTTGCCCGCCGGAGTGATCGCATACGGCTGGCTGGAGCGCGCGCCGGGCTTGCCGAGCTTGACGTAACCGGCGTCGGCCAGCGCGGGGAGCTCACGGTAGACCTGGCTGCGCGTCATCGACCAGTACGGCCCGAGCCGGCGCTGCGCGGCCGCCATCAACTGGCCACCTGTCATCGGCCCCTCGTGCAGCAGCCCCAGCAATGCCGCCGCGGTCGCGTTGACTCCAGAATCCACCATGACCCTACGCTGTCATCTTTCGACGGCGCAGTCCAGGATTTCACGAAATCCACTGTGAACTGTCGCGCTGCGACTGTCGATTTAGGACGGCCATGCCGCCGGCCGCATCATGGGAACGACGGAAACGTGGGGAACGCCGGCATCGACGGGAACGGCGGGAACGGGTCGCCAGTGCCGGGCGGGCCGGTCTTGGACGGCGTCGGTACCGTGGTCGGCTTTTTCGTCGGCGGCTTCTCACCCCCTCCCGGCGCGGCGGGCTCCCCCTGCGTGGTGGACTCCCCCTGCGTGGCGGGCTCTGCCGGCGCCGAGGCGGACGCATCCGGCGTGGTGCTCGCCTCCGGGACGGCCGCCGCGGATGCCGAGGCGGTCGGCGCCGGTGTGGTGGCGTTGACCTTCTTGTCGCCGCCGGCCTTCCCGCCGCCGGACAGCAGCAGGCCGCCCACCGCGAGCACCAGGATGAGCAGCAGGCCGCCGCCGGCCGCGACCAGCAGGCGCCGCTGCCGGCGCGCCGCGTCGGGGGCCGGGCCCTCGGCCGGCGCGTCGTCGCCCGGGTCGAACGGCTCGACCGGCAACTCGGCGGCCGGCCTGATCGGCTCGATCGGGGCCACCGACGCGGTCGGGGGCTCCGGCTGCGCCGTGGCAGCCAACACCTGGGTGACCGACTCGCCGGCGGCCGGCGCCGCGGCGTCGAGGCGCGGCGCGGCCGGCGGCTCGTCCGGAGAGCTCTGCCGCTGCGGTGGGATGATCATGTCGCCGGCGGGCTCGTCGCCGGGCGCCGGATCGGCCCAGAGGGGCTCGCCCGCCGCCACGGCCTCGGCCGCCGAATCCATGACGGCAGCCGTCTCCGGCGCGGCGGGAGACTCGGAGACGACCGCCGGTTCTGCCGGCAGTGCCGAAACAACCGGCATTTCCGAGGCAACCGACAAGTCCGAAGAATCTGTAATGCCCGGATCGTCGGAAGGGTTGGCGAGCCCGTGCGGTTCCGTGGGCAGCTCCCCGATCGGCACCGCCATCATCAGCGCCGCCGACGCGGCGGCCGGCGAGGTGGGCGCGGTCGGCAGCGGCACCCAGTCCACCCGCCGCACGGGCGCCTGCACCGGCGCGGTCTGCTCGGCCGAGCGCTGCCAGAACGTGACCGCCTCCGCCGGCAGCCGGGGCAACGGCTCGAAGCCGTCGAGCGCTCCCTCGGCCGCCCGGAGCCGGCCGACGATCGACGCCGCCGGCGGTCGCATCCGGGGGTCGATCTCCATGCAAGCCTCGATCACCGGCCACAGCGCGGCCGGCATGCCGGGCGGCGGCACCGGCACGCAATCGGCGTGGCGGCGCAGGACTTCGTTGGGCGAGCCGCCGCGGTACGGGCTGCGGCCGCAGATGAGCTCGAAGAGCACCACGCCGAGGGCGTAGACGTCGGCGGCCGGGCTCGGCGGGCCACCGGCGACGACCTCCGGCGCGACGTACTCCGGGGTGGCGTGCGTCGGCCCGGCGGGCCGGTCGAGGCGGCGCGCCACGCCGAAGTCGGCCAGCCGCACCGGCCCGCCGTCGGTCGGCACGAGCAGGTTGCCCGGCTTGACGTCGCCGTGGACGATCCCGTTGGCGTGCACGTACGCGATCGCGTCGGCGACCTGCGCGACCACCTCGGCGGCGACCGCGGGCGGCAGCGGGCCGTCGGCGCGCAGCCGGCGGCGCAGGTCGGGGCCGGTGACCAGGTCCATGGCGATCGCCAGCGCGTTCTTGTCGGTGACCAGATTCCTGACCCGGATCACGGACGGGTGTTCGAGGCCGGCCAGGAGCTCGGCCTCGCCGAGAAAGCCGTCCTTGAGCTCGGGCACCTCGGCGGCCTCCGGACGCAGCACCTTGACCGCGACCCACTCGTTCACCTGCGTGTCGTACGCCCGCCAGACCGCCCCGATGGCGCCGCGGGCCACCTCCGACTCGAGCCGGTAGCGCTTGCCGAGAACCGTCTTCGCGCCGGTGACCGTCTTCATCGTCCGTCCCTCGCCCTCCCCGTGCCGTTCCCCCGTGACGGTAGGCGAGCGCCGCCACGGCGGGCCGCTCCGCACGGCCGTTGGCACAAAGACGGGAGTCGAGCTATAGGGTCACCTGTCGTGACAAGAGGCGCGCTGGTCCGCTGGCTGCAGGGTCTCGAGGCTCACGAGCTCGGCGAGGTCCTGCGCCGCCGTCCCGACGCGCTGACCGCGCCCTCGCCCGGTGACCTCGGCCAGCTCGCCGCGCGCCTGTCCGCCCGCGCCGCGGTGGCCGAGGTGGTGGCGACGCTGCCGTTGCCCGCGCTGCAGGTGGTCGAGGCGCTGGCGCGGCTGGGCGATCCGCCGTTCCCGCACGCCCGGCTAGCCGAGGCGCTGGGCCGCGGCCCGGACGACCCGGAGTTCGACGCCACGCTGCGGGTGCTGAGCCAGCGTGCGCTGGTCTGGCCGGACGGCGATGACGTGTGGACCACGTCGCACCTGCTGCTCGACGCAGCCGCGCGCAACCCGCCGGAGGAGCCGTTCGCGCCTGTGCCGCCGGCGCCCGCGCTCGTCCCCGCCGACCGGGCCGCGATCCGCGCCGCCACGGCCGAGTCCGCCGACGCCCTGCTGCAGCACGCGGCCGGCCTGCTGGAGGAGGCCGCCGAGCGCCCGCTGGCGCGGCAGCGCAACGGCGGGGTCGCGGCCCGGGAGCACGCCCGGCTGGCCGGCCCGCTCGGCCTGGACGAGGCCCTCGTCGCGCATTTTGCCGATGTCGTACTGCACGCGGGACTCCTGGGCCCGGACGGCGCGCACCTGCAGCCGACGACGGCCTACCCGGACTGGCTCGACGCCCCGCCCGCCGAGCGCCTCGCCCGCCTGCTGACGGGCTGGTGGAACGGGCCGCCCGGTCCGGCTCGATCAGCGCAAAACCCCCATGAGCCGCACCGGGCCACGCCTGGTCCGGGTCGATCAGCGCGAAACCCCCTCGAGCCGGATCGGGCGCCGCCTGGTCCGGGTCGAGCACCGCGAAGCCCACTCGAGCCGGACCGGGCGGAGGCGCTGCGCCGCGTGGTCGTGCGCGTACTGCACGACCTGCCGCCGGACACCGCGGTGGCCGGCGCGGACTCGCTCGCGCCGCTGGTGCGCTGGACCGCCCCGCTGACCGCGCGGGAGGTCGCGGACCTGCCGGCGGCGGTCGAGGGGGTACTGGCCGAGGCGGCGCTGCTCGGCGTGTGCGCGCTGACCGCCGCGGACACGTTCGCCGTCGGCCCGCTCGGGCGCGCGCTGGCCGACGGGCGGCCGGTCGCCGAGGTCGCCCGGACGCTGCTGCCTGCGCCGCCACCCCCGGACCCCCTCCGGGTGCGCCCGGTCGGCAGCGTCGTGGTCTGCGACGACCCGCAGCTGCTCGACGAGGTGGCGGCCGCGCTCGGGCTGGAGCGCTTCGCGCCGACGGTCGCCGGCTTCCGGGAACCGGCCGCGGACGCGCTCGCAGCGCTGCGGGCGGCGGGCTACCGGCCGGTCACCGACGGGCCGCGGGTGACGCTGCGACGCGCGCCCACGCCGCTCGGCGAACGGCCGGCCGACCGGCGCGCTCGGCCCAGGCCGGCCGTGGACCCGGGCGAGCTGGCGCGGCGACTCGCCGTACCGATGCAGCGAAATGCCGCACCGCTGGAGCAGATCCGGCATCGGGCGCCCCAGTTGCGCCCCGAACAGGCGCAGTTGCTCGCCGACGCGGTCGAGCACGGCACGCCGATCTGGATCCGATACGTCGATGTGAACGGGCGCGCCTCCGAGCGGGTGATCGAGGACGCCGAGCTCGCCGGGTCGGTGATCGAGGCCTGGTGCCGGCTGCGCCGCGACGATCGTGCCTTCACGCTCGACAAGATCGTCGCGGTCGCCCGGCCGCGGGAGTAGGTCAGCCCATGTGCGGGTAGCGGTGGTCGGTCGGCGGTACGAACGTCTCCTTGATCGTTCGCGGCGACGTCCAGCGCAGCAGGTTGTGCCAGGAGCCGGCCTTGTCGTTGGTGCCCGACGCGCGGGCGCCGCCGAAGGGCTGCTGGCCGACCACGGCGCCGGTCGGCTTGTCGTTGATGTAGAAGTTGCCGGCCGCGAAGCGCAGCGTGTGCGCCGCACGGTCGATGGCCGCCCGGTCGGTGGCGAAGATCGAGCCGGTCAGCGCATAGGGCGCGATCGACTCGGCCTGCTCGACGACCGCGTCGAAGTCGCCCTCGGCGAAGACGTGGACCGCGAGGATCGGCCCGAAGTACTCCGTCGTGAACACCTCGTGGCCGGGGTCGGTGCACTCCACGATCGTGGGGCGCACGAAGAATCCCTCGGAGTCGTCGGTGGTACCCCCGGCGACGACCGTGCAGGACGGCGAGTTCTTGATCCGGTCGAGCGCCGCGGCGTTCCGGTCGAACGAGCGACGGTCGATGACCGCGCCGCCGAAGTTCGTGAAGTCGGTGACGTCGCCGAACGCGAGCGAATCGGCGGTGGCGGTGAGCTCGTCCCTGATCCGCGCCCAGAGGCTCGCCGGCACGTAGGCCCGCGAGGCGGCCGAGCACTTCTGGCCCTGGTACTCGAACGCGCCCCGGATCAGCGCGGTGCTCAGCGCCGCCGGGTCGGCCGACGGGTGCGCGATCACGAAGTCCTTGCCGCCGGTCTCACCCACGACCCGCGGGTAGGAGCGGTACACGTTCTCGGCGACGGTCCGGTTGAGCGTGCGGAACACCGCGGTGGAGCCGGTGAAGTGGATGCCGGCCAGGTCGGGGTCGGCGAGCGCGACCTCGGAGACGGCCAGTCCATCCCCGGTGACCAGGTTGATCACGCCGGGTGGCAGGCCGGCGGCCTCGAACAGCCGCATCGTGTAGTGCGCCGCCAGCTGCTGCGTCGGCGAGGGCTTCCACAGCACCGTGTTGCCCATCAGGGCCGGGGCCGAGGGCAGGTTGCCGGCGATCGCGGTGAAGTTGAACGGGGTGATCGCGTAGACGAAGCCCTCCAGCGGGCGGTGGTCGAAGCGGTTCCACACCCCCGGCGACGAGAACGGCTGATCCTCGAGGATCTTCTGCCCGAAGTACACGTTGAAACGCAGGAAGTCGATGAGCTCGCAGGCCGAATCGATCTCCGCCTGGACGGCGGTCTTCGACTGGCCCAGCATGGTCGCGGCGTTGAGGGTGTCCCGCCAGGGGCCGCTGAGCAGGTCGGCGGCGCGCAGGAACACCGCGGCGCGCTCCGTGTAGGGCAGGTCGCGCCAGGCGGGCGCGGCCTGCTTGGCCGCGTCGACCGCCAGGGCGGCGTCGTCGGTGGTGGCGTTGTGCGTGACGCCCAGCACATGGCGGTGGCGGTGCGGTTGGACCACGTCGATCGGCGCGCCGGCGGCCATGCGCCGCTCGCCGTCGATCGTCATGGTCAGGTCGTGCCGCTCCGCGGCCAGCTCGGCGAGGCGGCGCTGCAGGCTTGCCCGTTCCGGGGTTCCGGGGGCATATCCGTGCGCGGGCTCGTTGTTGGGCACCGGCACGTCGAACAAGGCATCCATGAGGGTCTCCCACGTCGTCTCGACAGCGTTGGCGAGGTCTTCTCCATCCTCGCACGGGCGGCGGGCCGGCCCGGCGGCTCGCGTACGCTGCTCATCGTGGGTGCGAAGCGTGCTGAGGTGGTTGAGCCGACCGTGAACACCTGGCGTCCGGGGCGCGCCGTGTTCGTGGCCGGGTTCGCGCTCGTGCTGCTGTTCCTGACGCTCTTCTCGGCGCAGGGGCACGTGCCCGGCCCCGCGGTCGCCGCGCTGGTCCTACCCGGTGTGCTGGCCCCGACCCTGATCGCCGGGAGCGCGATCGGCGTGCTGGCCGTCGGCCGGTTCGCCGCCGAGGCGGGGGTGCGGGGGCGGCTGCTGCACGGCGGCCTCGGCGGGCTGCCGGTCGGGCTGCTCGCGATGGGCGGAATGATCGCGGCGTACCACAAGGGGCCGTCGGTCGCCTACGTCGCGGCCACGGTGGCGGTCGCCGGCGTGCTCGGTGGCCTGGTCGCCGCGGCGCGCCCGATCAGCGCGGTCGCGGCAGGCGCGGCGGCCGGCGTGACGGCCTCCGGCATCGGGCTGCTCGTCGCGTACTTCCAGAACGACGTCGTCAACCTGTTCGGCAACCAGGAGACGGTCGGCAGCATGGCCGACGCCTCCTACCGGCTCCAGATGACCGCGTCGATCGTCGGCGGGGTGGCCGCCGGCGTGACGGCCTTCCTCTACCTGCGCCGCACCGGCCTCGCGCTGCCGTGGCCCGCGTATCCGCTGGCCGGCTCGCTGCCGGGGCTGCTCACGCTCGGCGCGGCGCTGGTCGGGCGGATCGGCGGGCTGCCGCTGTCGCACGCGGTCGCGAAGGAGAGCGAGTTCGACGCCGCGATCATCGCCAGCCGGCTGCCGGAGCAGGTCAACCACGGGCTGATCCTGGTCTTCGCGGGCGCGTTCCTGGCGATGATCCTTGTCGGCCGGACGCTGAAGCGCGCTAGCTGACGAGCTGGTCGAGCTCGGACGGGTCGTACCACTCCAGCTCGTGGTCCTCCACCCCGTCCACCGTGAACTGGGCGTCGGGGTCGCCGGCCGCCGCCTCCTCGACCACGTCCGCGGCCGCCGCGACGTCCGCCTCGGCCGCCTGTCCGTCGACGTGGATCGCCGCGACGACCCGCAGCGCGATCCGGCCGGAGATCTCGACCAGGCTCGAGCCGAGCTCCAGGCCGTTCATCTTCAGGGCCGTCGCCGGCAGATCGACCGAGAGCACCACCCGGCGGCGGAGCGCCTTGGCGTCGTGGCGCAGCAGCCGCAGGGCGCTCTGCGCGGCGCGGGTGAAGGCGACGTACTCCAGCTCCTCCTCGTCGCCCTCCGCATACCACTCGCGTAGTGCCGGCGTGACCGCGTGTGCCTCGGCCGGTGGCGGCAGCTCACCGCTCTCCCGCAGTACGGCAAGCTGGGCCAGGGTCGCAGGCAGGTACACACGGGTGAGGTCGGTCGTCACGCTCCCTGTACTACACCCTCGCCCGGGTTTCGACACGCATGCTGGGCGTGTCGAGGACATTGAACGCGTCCGGGTGCCGTCGTAACCGGTAGGAAGCGAACGATGGCAAACTGAGGGGATGGAGCCGCGATTCCTGCTCATGGCGGACGTCGCCGAGCAGTTGAACGTGTCGACCTCGCAGGTGTACCACATGGTGCGCAGCGGGGAGTTGCCCGCGATCAAAGTGGGCGGCCGCGGCCAGTGGCGGATCGAGCGCAGCAAGCTCGAGGAGTACATCGAGCGCAAGTACGCCGAGACGGCGGAGTGGGTGCGCAGCAACCCGCTGGTCGATCGAGATGATCCGGACTTCTCCTGATTTATCCGGTTTATCCGGTGGGCAGGTGGCGGAGTGCCCGCCCGCACGAAACGACCTATGGTCCTAACCGGACATAGGCGAACGTAAGCAAACGCAAGATTGTTGACGTCATCGCGCGCCCTCGATACAACGGACTAGGAGGCAATCGAAAGCAAACGCAAGGATCGGGGGGCAATTTCATGACGGTGATCGTCGAGCAACGTCCACGCCGCAGCGCCCGGGCCCGCGCCCGCCGGGCCCCGTCCGGCCCAGCGGTCGTGCTGCGTATGCCCCCGCCCCTGGACCCGCCCCCGGAACAGGTCGGCGAGCCGGCCACCGAGCCGGCCCTCGACATGGACCAGCTGCCGCTCGAGTGGCCGGGCGCCCCGCCCCTGTCCCGCGCGCCCCAGCCGCGCCGCCCCCGCCCGGCGCCCACGCCCCCGGGCCCGCGCACGAGCGCCTACGCGGCGGCCCAGCGGTTCGTCGGCCTGTGCGTCGAGATCCTCAACGGCTACCGACCGGCGAGCCAGCTCCGCCCGATGAGCCACCCGCAGCGCTTCGCCGACATCAGCGACCAGATCCTGCGCCGCACGGTTCGCGTCCGCATGACCCCCGGCCAGGCCGCCCGCCACGGCCACCTGGTCCGCGCCCGCCGCCTGCTCCTGTCCGAGCCACTCGCCGGCGTCGCCGAGGCCGCGGTCGTCCTGGAGCACGGCGACGCCACGTGGGCAATGGCGATCCGCCTCGAGCGCACCACACGCCCGGGCGTCGGCGTGCTCGGCTGGATGTGCACCGTGGTCCAAGTCGTGTAGCCCACGGCAAACACAAACGGGCGGCCGTCCCGATCACGGGGCGGGACGGCCCCACCCGCCCGGTCCCAGCCACGGTGCCTCCCAGCCACGGTGCTGGCTCCGCCTCGGTCACGGGACGGGACCGTTCGGCCACCCGGTTCCGGACACGAGCTGGGACGATCCGGCCGCCGGTCCCTGGACACGGGGGCCGGAACTGCCCTGCCGCTCCTCCACGGTCAGGGTTGGACGGCTCCGCCGCTGCTGCTTCCGCCGCTCGCGCTCGGGGAGGGACGGCGCGAGCGGCGGTCCCTGGAGGTTCGGCGTCCCGGATTCGGTGGGCCGGGAACCACCTCCGCGGCGGCCATCGCGCCCTCACGTGCCGGGGCGCGATGGCCGCCACCCACCGCACGTTGCCCCCGGTGCGCTCGGTCGCGACAAAGCCAGCGGGCGCACTGGGCACCACCCCCACCGCCACAACGCGGCCGTCGCGGTCTGCCTGGGGCCCGGACCGCGGCGGCCGCCCCTCCCACGTCGTCGCTTCAGCAGCCTGCGGCCGGACACGCCCCGGCCCCAGATCGCCGAATGCCCCACCCCCATGAGCGCGGCGGTCGCCCCAAACACCACGTCCGGGCCGTCCATCCGCCGCACGTCCGGCGCCTGTCCGATGCGGCCCCGGGCCCATGCGCGCCCGGGCCTATCCAACGCCCAGCCGACGCGCGGTCGCCCCGCGGCCACGGGCGCCGCGATCGGCGCTCCCCAGGGCGAAAAGACCGGTCACATCCGAACGATTTGGCGTATGTCACCGCAAATGTTCAGACCCGGCGCAAGCGAAAGGGCGGGCCGCCTTTCGGCGATGCCCGCCCTTCCCGTTGTGCCTAGCGTCAGGCTGGGCCGCCCGGGGCGCCGTGGCAGCGCTTGTACTTCTTGCCCGAGCCGCACGGGCACGGGGCGTTGCGGGACGGGCCGTTGCCGGCCACCGCCTGGCCCGGGGACGGCTTGCGGGCGCCCGCGTCCGGGGCCGGGGGGCCCGAACGGCGTGCGGTGCCGGGGGACGGGCGCTGGCCTGGCTTCGAGCCGTTGGCGCCGCTGCCGCCGATGCCCAGGGCCGGTGCCTGCTCCTGCTCGATCACCACGCCGGCCTCGCCTGCCGCGCCGTCGATGGCGGGGGCGGAATACTGCAGCGCGCGGGGCATCCGGTTGCCGCCGAGGCCCTTGGCGCGGATCTCCACGTGTGGCTCCGGCAGCGGCACGGCCGGAGTGGCGTCGCCGTCCACCTCGTCGTCGGCCTCGACCTCGGCGGCGGCCTCCTCGACCTGGACCTCAAGGTTGAACAGGAAGCCGACGGCCTCCTCCCTGATGCCCTCCTGCATCTGCTGGAACATGTCGAAGCCCTCGCGCTGGTACTCGACCACGGGGTCGCGCTGCGCGTAGGCCCGCAGGGTGATGCCCTCCTGCAGGTAGTCCATCTCGTAGAGGTGCTCGCGCCACTTGCGGTCGATGACGTTGAGCAGGACCTGCCGCTCCAGCTCGCGGACCGCCTCGGCGCCGAGCTCCTCCTCGCGCCGGTCGTAGGCGGCGTGGGCGTCCTCGACGAGCTGGACGCGCAGGAACTCGGGGTCGAGCTGGCCGCCGGCCTCCTCCTCGAGGTCCTCGATCGTGATGCCGACCGGGTAGAGCTGCTTGAGGTTGGTCCACAACTGCTCGAGCTCCCAGTCCTCGGACGTCTCGCCGAGGGAGGTGGCGCCGACGACGTAGGCGCCGACGACGCTGTCGATCATGTTGCGGACCTGGTCGCCGAGGTCCTCGCCGTCGAGCACGCGCTTGCGCTCGGCGTAGATCACCTTGCGCTGCTTGTTGAGGACCTCGTCGTACTTCAGAACGTTCTTGCGGATCTCCGCGTTCTGCGCCTCGATCTGGGTCTGCGCGCTCTTGATCTGGCGCGTGACCATCTTCGACTCGATCGGCACGTCCTCGGGGATGTTGAACCGGTCCATCACGGCCTCGACCGCGCTGGCCCGGAAGCGGCGCATGAGCTCGTCCTGCAGCGACAGGTAGAAGCGGGACTCGCCCGGGTCGCCCTGCCGGCCGGAGCGGCCGCGCAGCTGGTTGTCGATGCGGCGCGACTCGTGCCGCTCGGTGCCGAGAACGTAGAGGCCGCCGGCCTCGGTGACCTCCTCCGACTCCTCGTCGGCCAGCTTCTCGAACTCGGGCAGGAGCTCCGCGAAGGCCTTCTCGTACTCCTCCGGGTTCTCCTCCTCGGTGATCCCGCGCTGGCGCAGCTCGGCGTTGGCCAGGTATTCGGCGTTGCCACCGAGCAGGATGTCGGTGCCACGGCCGGCCATGTTGGTGGCGACCGTGACGGCGCCCCTGCGCCCGGCCTGCGCGATGATCTCGGCCTCTTTGGCGTGGAACTTCGCGTTGAGCACGGCGTGCGCGACGCCGCGGCGGCGCAGCAGCTGGGAGAGCAGCTCCGACTTCTCGACGGAGACGGTGCCGACGAGGATCGGCTGGCCGAGGGCGTGCCGCTCGACGATGTCGTCGACGACGGCGTTGTACTTCGCCTTCTCGGTCTTGTAGATCACGTCGGGGTGGTCGAGGCGGATCATCGAGCGGTGGGTCGGGATCGAGACCACGCCCACGCTGTAAACCTTGTTGAACTCGGCCGCCTCGGTCTGCGCCGTGCCGGTCATGCCGGAGAGCTTGGTGTACAGCCGGAAGAAGTTCTGCAGCGTGATCGAGGCGAGGGTCTGGTTCTCCTGCTTGATCTCGACGCTCTCTTTGGCCTCGATGGCCTGGTGCATGCCCTCGTTGTACCGCCGGCCGTGCAGGATGCGGCCGGTGAACTCGTCGACGATGAGGACCTCGCCGTCGTTGACGACGTAGTCCTTGTCGCGCTTGTAGAGCTCCTTGGCCTTGATCGCGTTGTTCAGGTAACCGACCAGCGGGGTGTTCACCGACTCATACAGGTTGTCGATGCCGAGCTGGTCCTCGACCTTCTCGACGCCGCGCTCGGTGACCGAGATGGTGCGCTTGGACTCGTCGACGTCGTAGTCGGCCTCGCCCTCCTTGCCGCGCTTGAGGCGGCTGACCACGCGGGCGAACTCCTGATACCACCGGGCGGACTGCTCGGCCGGGCCCGCGATGATCAGCGGGGTGCGGGCCTCGTCGATGAGGATCGAGTCGACCTCGTCGACGATCGCGAAGTTGTGGCCGCGCTGCACGAGCTCGTCGCGCGACCAGGCCATGTTGTCGCGCAGGTAGTCGAAGCCGAACTCGTTGTTCGTGCCGTAGGTGATGTCGCAGTCGTACGCCGCCTTGTGCGCGCTGGAGGGCTGGTTGGGCAGCACCGTTCCGACGGTGAGGCCGAGGAAGCGGTGAACGCGCCCCATCCACTCGGCGTCGCGCTGTGCGAGGTAGTCGTTGGTGGTGACGACGTGCACGCCCTTGCCGGACAGCGCGTTGAGATATGCCGGGAGCACGCAGGTGAGGGTCTTGCCCTCACCGGTCTTCATCTCGGCGATGTTTCCGTAGTGCAGGGCCGCGCCGCCCATGATCTGCACGTCGTAGTGCCGCTGCCCGAGCACCCGCGAGGCGGCCTCCCGGGCCACCGCGAAGGCCTCCGGCAAGATGTCGTCCAAGGTCTGACCATCGGCGAGCCGTTCCTTGAACTGCTCGGTCATGCCGGCGAGCTCTTCGTCGGTCAGGTCGGCATACTCGTCCTCCAGCGAGTTGACGGCGTCGGCGACGGCCTTCAACCTGCGCACCATCCGGCCCTCGCCGGCGCGGAGGATCTTCTCGAAAATCGACACGGGTCAGCGCTCCCTCAAACGTCTGCGACCCATCGTAGGCGGCTTTCCGCGCGACCTGCCGCCCCCGCCCGCCTACTCTACGGACACCAAGTGCGAAACCAGGACATATCTCCCAGCGTACCGCGGAAATATCCGTCTCCTGACGCCTCCTGACGCGGACCTTTGCGGCAGGATCGGCGTTCATGGAGCCGATCGAACTCGCCACCGGCGATGGTCTTGTTCTGCGCGCATGGCAGCCGGACGACGCCGAGGACGTGTTCCGCGCCTGCCAGGACCCGCTGATCCAGCGCTGGACCATGGTCCCCGTCCCCTACCTGCGCGAACACGCCGAGGATTACACCGGTGTGATCACCCGCGCGGCATGGGCCGCCCAGACGGCCGCGCCGCTGGGGGTCTTCGACGCCCGCACGGGTGAACTGCTCGCCTCGGCCGGGCTGGTCACTCTCGATCTGCCCAACCGTAACGCGGAGCTCGGCACCTGGGTGGCGCCATGGGCCCGGGGCCGGCGGGTCGCCGAGCGGGCCGGGCGGGCGGTGGCGCACTGGGCCTTCGAGGTGCTCGGGCTGCGCCGGCTGATCTGGCGGGCCGAGGTCGGCAACCACTCGTCCCGGCTGAGCGCCGAGCGCATCGGCTTCGCGTTCGACGGGGTGATCCGCGCCGGCCTGCCCGCGAGGTCCGGCGGATTCGTGGACTGCTGGCACGGCGTCCTGCTGCCCGGCGAGGTCAGCGACACCCCGCCGGTCTGGGTCGCGCCGGGCGCCCCGGGCGCGCAGCGCGCCCGGGCGTTCGGTCATCCGCCGGAGCGCCTTCCGGCCGGTCCCTGCACGCTGCGCGCCCTGCGCGTGAGCGACCTCGACGACCTCGTGACCACCTTCCGTGACCCCGCCACGGTGGAGTGGACCTCGATCCCGCTGGCCTACCGGCCGGCGCAGGGCCTGGACTTCATCCGCCTCGCGTTTCCGGCCATGTGGCTGCGCGGCGTCGGCGCCGGCTTCGCGTTCACCGACGGCGACGACCGGTTCGCAGGCACCGTCGACCTGCGCATCAGCCCGACTGATCCGGTCACCGCGGAGGTCGGGTACTCCGCGGCGCCCTGGGCGCGCGGGAAGGGCTACACCACGGAGGCGGTCCGCGCGGCGTGCGCCTACGGCTTCGAGCACCTCGCGCTGGGCCGAATCGTGTGGCGCGCCCACGTGGGCAATGAGGCGTCCCGCCGGGTGGCTGAGAAGGTGGGTTTCGTGGTGGAAGGCGTGCAGCGCGAGAGCTGCGTGCAGCGCGGCGAGCGGCTCGACGGCTGGGGCGCCACGCTGCTGCCGGGTGACCTGCGGTGAACCCTGCGGCGAACGTGGTCCTGCGCCGGTGGCGTATGGCCGACGCCGACGCCGTCGTCGAGGCCTGCAACGACCCGTTGACGCGGCGGTACCTCCCGCTGCTCCCGGATCCCTACACCCGCTCGGACGCGCTCTCGTACATCGGCAACGGCGACACCGCGCACGCGGTCGTCGACGGGCACACCGACGAGGTCCTCGGCGCGATCGGCAGCACGCCGGATCGCGACGGCGGCGCCGAGATCGGCTACTGGGTCATGCCGGCGGCCCGCGGCCGGCGGGTGGCCACGACGGCGGTGGAGCTGCTCAGCGCGCGGTTGTTCCAAAGCGATCTCCGGCGGTTGCGGCTCCAGACGGCGCTGCCCAACATCGCCGCTCAGCGGGTGGCGATCGCGGCCGGGTTCGTCCGCGAGGGCATCGCGCGCGGCGCATCGCGAAACCGGGACGGGAGCCGGTTCGACACGGTGGTGTGGGCACGGCTGGCGGACGACCCGCCCGGCCCGAGCCCCCGGCCGCTGCCCGACCTGCCGGGCGGCCGGCTCACCGACGGGGTCGTGGTCCTCCGGCCGTTGACCGAGGATGACGGCCTCGTGACGTACGACATGCGGAGCCTCCCCGAGGTCAGCGGCAGCTCCGTCGTGGGCACGCCCATGGACCCGGCGGCCGTCACGCGCCAATGTGCCGAGTCCGGCGCGAAGTGGCTGGCCGGGCAGCGGGCGGAGATGACGATCCGGCGGGCCGGCGACGACGCCTACCTCGGCGAGATCGCGCTCTACTACGCCGAGCCGGCGCTGCGGGAGGCCATGATCGGGTACAGCCTCACGCCGGCGGCACGCGGGCACGGCTACGCCACCCGGGCCGCCCGGCTGGTGACCGGCTGGGGCTTCGAGATCGGCATGAACCGGATGATCGCCGGCACGGCCGTCGACAACGTCGCCTCCCAGCGCGTGCTGGAGGCGGCCGGCTACTCACGGGAGTCTGTCCAGTTGGAGCGGCTGCCGGGTCCGGAGGGCACGCGCATCGACAACGTTGCGTTCGCCAAACTGCGCCCGGCGGCCACCTGAGCGTCACGTGACGTTGCGATGGGCCATCTTACGTATGGCCCATGCGTCGTCGTGCAGTGATTTCCGGCATGGGCGTGGCCGCGAGTGCGGCCGTCCTGCCCGCAGCCCTCGTCAGCCCCGCCGCCTACGCCAACGACAGCGACAACGACCGTGACCGCCACCGCCCGGCTCGCCCGCTGGTGATCGGCCACCGTGGCGCCAGCGGTCACCGCCCCGAGCACACGCTCGCCTCGTACACCCTCGCGATCGAGCTCGGCGCCGACTTCATCGAGCCCGACCTGGTGCCGACCAAGGACGGCCAGCTCGTCGCCCGGCACGAGAACGAGATCGGCGGCACCACCGACGTCTCGACGAAGCCGCAGTTCGCCTCCCGCAAGACCACCAAAACCATCGACGGGTTCACGGTCACCGGCTGGTTCACCGAGGACTTCACGCTCGCCGAGCTCAAGACGCTGCGCGCCGTCGAGCGGCTGCCCGCCGTGCGGCCGCACAACACGATCTACAACGGCCTGTTCGAGATCCCGACCCTCCAGGAGGTCATCGACCTCGCCCGCGAGCAGAGCCGTCGGGTCGGCCGCACGATCGGCGTGTACCCCGAGACCAAGCACCCCACGTACTTCCGCTCGATCGGCCTGGAGCTGGAGCCGCTGCTCGCGCGGGTGCTCAAGCGCAACGGCCTGGCCGGGCGCAACGCGGCGGTGTTCCTGCAGTCGTTCGAGCCGACCAGCATCAAGAAGCTGCGCGGCCTGGTCGACACGCCGTCGGTGGTCCTGCTGGACGCCGCGGGCCAGCCGTTCGACTTCAAGACCAGCGGCGACCCGCGCACCTGGGCCGACCTCACCACCTCGGCCGGCCTGGACTACCTCAAGGCCTTCACCGACGGCGTCGGCGCGACGAAGAACCTGGTCATCGCGCGCGACGCTGCCGGCAACCTGCTGCAGCCGACGCCGCTGATCCGCGACGCCCACGCCCGCGGCCTGAAGGTCCACGCGTGGACGTTCCGCAACGAGAACCAGTTCCTGCCGCTCAACCTGCGCACGGGCAGCGACCCCAACGCGTGGGGCAACATCCTCGAGGAGGTCCGGACCTTCCTCACGGCCGGCCTGGATGGCCTCTTCGCCGACTATGCGGACACCGCGGTGCTGGCCCGGGATCTGTTCCTGCGGCCCAAGGGCCGCTGAACCCGCGTGCCGACCTGCGCGACACCTCCGTGCGGGCGGCGCGCGGTCGCATCCGGATTCTGGCGCGGGGTGGGCCCCGGCACCGGGCCCACCCCGTCGCGTCGGCAGCTACATACCCAGGCTCATGACGCCGTAGTCATACGCCCTACGGCGGTAGACCACGCTCGGCCGCCCGGACTCCTTGTCATTGAACAGAAAGAAGTCATGGCCGAGCAACTCCATGTGGAACAGCGCGTCGTCCACGGTCATCGGCTCGCCGGGGTGCTCCTTCTCCCGCACGATGTGCCAGGGCTGGTCGTCGCCCTCCTCGATCAGGTCGAAACGCTCACCGCCGGTGTGCCCGGCGGGCTCGGCCTGCGTGGTGTTGGACCGCGTTGCGGGTGCTGCGGCGGTAAACCGCTCGGGTGGCGTGAATGCGAGCGACGCGGTCGCCGCGGCGACGGAGACCGGCGCACGCCGGCCCCGATGGACCCGTCTGCGATCGGCGGCGCGGCTGAGCCGGCTGTCGAGCTTGCTGATCGCGTTGTCCAAGGCGCTGTAGAAGTCGGCGGCGCAGGCTTCCGCCCGGATCACCGGACCACGTGAGTAGCACGTGATCTCGACACGCTGACAGTGATCGGATTGGCGCGGATTGCGCTCGTGAAACAGCTCGACGTCGACGCGGATGAGCTTGTGGTCGTATCGCTCGACCTTCTGCAGCTTGTCGGCTACATGCTGCCGGTAGTGGTCGGGCACCTCGACGTTGCGGCCCTTGACGACGATGTCCACTCCTGACCTCCCCCACGGGTTCTTCCAGAAAAACGGGTTCGGGTTTCGGTTTTGAGACTCGGCCGGGACGCGCCTCCCCTTGAGGCTGAGCCCACGCGGCACGCGACCGAACAGCGGGTGTCAGGTCCTCCCTTCGCGGCCGGCTCGCCGCGGTCGGCCCGGGAGCGCCGCCCTGACGAGCATTGGTCGTCTCTCGACGTTAAACCGAGGACAGCCGCTAGTCACCCCTGGTTCAGAAGAATGATCGGTTCCCGTTCCGAAACCCTTCCGGGGGATTACCCCAGACTGCGCTTGAAGTTACTTTGAGTACATATGGCGTATATCGCGTGTTCTACCGCTGACGTTGCGTAGTGCCCTCACCCGCTGTGGCGATTCCTCGACGGAACCCACCGCGTCCGGTGTTCCCGGCCCTACGGCACCGAAACCCCCGCCCCGGAAAGGCCGTCCTGGACGCGGGAGACCAACCCCGCCACGGCGCCGCCCCTCAGCACCGTCGTTTCGCCACGTCGCTGCGAGGCGATCCCCCGGTGCCGCTACACGGTTTTGCCGCGGCGCTGCGGGGCGGTCCGCACATGGCGCGGTGAGGTGGATACGCCACGGCGCTGCGTGGCGGCCAGCACGGCCGTCCGGTCGACCCGGATGCCCGCCTCCGCGAGCCGCCCGGCCGCGGCCGCGAGGGTGACGCCGGTGGTGACGATGTCGTCGACCAGCACGACCATGGCGCCGGTGCGGGCGAGCCGGGTCCGAAGGTCAGCGGCGTGCTCGCGGCGGATCGCGAAGGCGTGCCGCGCCGCCAGCGCCCGCTGTGCGGCCGAGAGCTCCGCGGAGTCTTCCGCCTTCGGCAGCGCGCGCAGGGGACGGGCGATCGACACGCCGGGCAGGGACCGGGCCGCTGCCCTCGCCAGCCGCAACATGTGATCGCCGTGCCGCCGCCGGGCCGCCGCCGCGGTCGCCGGGACGGGCACCAGCACGACCGGGCTCGCCGCCAGGTCGACGACCGGACCGGCCACGGGGCCGGCCACCGGGCCGACGTCCGGGCCAACCGTCCGGCCACGCGGCGGACCGACCATCCGGCCGAGCGTCGGACCACGCGCCGGGCCGACATTCGGGGCGGCCATCGGCCCGCGCCCCGGGCCGAGCATCGGGCCGCAACCTGTGCCGGAGATTGAGCCGGGCAGTGAGCGCAGCACCACCCGGGCCAGCAGACCGCCGAGCGCCGAGGTCAGCTCGTGCCGGTTCTCCTCCTTGTACTGCACGACCGCCCGCCGCAGCGACCCCGCATACACCGCCAGCGCGAACGTCGGCGGCAGCCCGGCCGGCTCCGGATCGGGCCGGGTCCGCTGCGGGATCGCCGCCTCGAACGCGTCCCGGCACGGCCCGCAGAGCACCCGAGCGGACGGCTCGTCGCAGCCCGCGCAGGTCGCGGGCAGCACGAGGTCGATCAGGCCGTCGACGAGCTCGGAGAACGACATGGCGGCTCCAGCATGGGGGTCGAGGCGTCAGTAGTCCGGATAGAACGGGGCGGTCGGGTTGGCCGGCGGCTCGCCCGATGGCGGCGTGGTCGGCGTCGACTCGCCGAGACTCAACGCCCCGAAGGAGTCCCGGTAGACCTCGCGAGCCACCCCATTGGACTCGACCATGGCCGTCACCGGCATCCGCGGCCACGCGAACGACAGTGAGTCCCGCGGGTTGTTCGTCCGCACGACGACCTTGCTCACGTCCGTCTGCGAGGGCGGCCTGGTCGCACCGGCCGGCAGCACGTCCTCCTCCGCGCCGTCGACCGTGATCGCGACCAGCGAGTAGGGCGGCACGCCGGCGGGGGGCGCTGGGCTCGGTGCGCCGCCGACCACGAGCGTCGTCTCGGTGAGCCAGCCGACGCCCTGATTGTCGCCGAGGGAGGTGTAGATCTGCTGGGGCGAGCCGATGGTCAGCTTGCCGTTCACGAGCTGCAGCGCCGCCACGATGAGCGCACCACTCGTACCATTCGAATTCGCGATGAGCGCGATGCGGTGCCCCTCGGGCGCGACCGCGAAGGCGGTGATCGGCCCGATCTGCAGCGCATTGCTCGGCTCGACTCGGTCGAACTTGCGCGCGCTGGCATCGGTGCTGACCCACAGTCGCGTGCCGTCGGAGATCAGCAGGCGCCGCTCCGGATAGTTCATCCAGGCGGGCCGGCTCAGCTGCCCGGCGGACACGTCGGTGGGCTCGTACTTCGGCGGGCCCTGCTCGTCCGAGCTGACGAACAGCTGCTGCTGGGTCTTGCTGACCTGGCGCACGAGGGCGGCCCTCGAACCCTCGCGGTTGATCGCCGCGGAGACGACCTGGGTGTTGAGGCCGCCGGGGGCGAACAGAGCCGGCCCGGCGTCCGAGCCGGCGGCCCGGACGGTGCCGCCCGAGACGTAGTACTTGTCGGGAGCGGAGATGGGCAGCCTGGTGGCGACGTTGTCCTCCAGCCAGTTGTCCGAGGAGGCGTCGTCGCTCTGGTTCTCGATCGTCAGCCGCACCGCGGGGTGATCCGGCCCGGTCGCGAGCGACCAACGGATCTGCCGTGCCAGCCGGGTGAGCTCCTGCCCCCCGGCAGCGATCTTGGTCGCCTTGGCACCGAGGTTGACCTTCACGACGCCGTTCTCGATCACGGGCGTGCCCTTGAACTCGATGGCCTCCGGCAAGAGCGCCGCGACGCTCTGCAGCCATTGGCTGGGCCCCTGCCTGAGCCAGTCCAGCACCTGGCCGGCCCGCTTGGTCTGCAACAGCGTCCGCGGCATGTACCGCAGGTCCGGCACCAGTTTCCCTTGGCCCGCCCCGCTCTCCCAGAAGTAGATCGGCTGCCAGTCGTACCCGCTCTTCAGGCCGCTCACGGTGAGATACAGCTGGTCGGGCACATAGCCGCTGAGCCGTAGTTGGCCGCCCGCGACGGTCCTCGCCGTGTACGAGATCTTGATCGGGTCGGGCGTCTGCGTGTTGATCTGGAACTCGCCGCTATCGGTGAGCTTGCCGATCGGCTGCAGCGTGACCTCGATCTTGAACTGCCCAGGGCCGTCCGCGATCTCCTGGATCTCCGGATCCTTCACGATCGTGAGCCCCGGCACAGGGTTCCACCGTGGGCCCAGATCGTCCGTCATGAACTGCCGCAGCCGGTCCCGCGTGTCGTTGTTCGCGGTCTTCTGCTCACCGTCGCTGCCCATGTTGCCGCCGACCGACGCCTGCAGGAAGTGGGAGATCAGCTTGGATGCGGTAGTCGCATCGCCCGGCCCCGGCGGCGCCCAGGCCTCGATCTGAGTCGTGGCGGCGCTCATCGGCGGCCCGACGTATCTCGGATCGGTGCGTGAGGGCAGCCCACATCCGGTGAGCCCGAGCGCCAGGCTCAGCACCGCGGCGAGCGCGGTCCAGCCCGCCACCCGACGGCGCGCGCCCGCGGGCCACGGCGGAAGGCCGGCCCCGCCGGACGGCGTCGAGGCACGCGGCCAGGCCCGTCCGGCCGAACGGGCCGGGGACGGGCGGTCCGGGTGCATCACGGGGCCTCGCCGATCAGGGCGGTCTCGTCGGCGCGGGCGTCGTCGGGCACCAGCCGCAGGGGCGAGGAGACGAGCCGATCCCCGCTGCGGGTCGGCAGCGTCAGGCGGAACTGAGCGCCCTTGCCCGGCGCGCCCCACGCCTCCAGCCAGCCGCCGTGCAGGCGGGCGTCCTCCAGACTGATCGACAGGCCGAGGCCGGTGCCGCCGGTCTGCCGGGCGCGTGACGGGTCGGCACGCCAGAACCGGTTGAACACCAGCTTCTCCTCTCCCGGCTTGAGGCCGACGCCGTGGTCGCGGACCGTGACGGCGGCGGCCGAGGCGTCGGCGGCCAGCGTGACGATCACCGGCCGGCCCTCGCCGTGCTCGACGGCGTTGCCGACCAGGTTACGCAGGACCCGCTCCACCCGGCGGGGATCGACCTCGGCGATGATCTCGGTGTCCGGCACGACGGCCTTCAGCTCGACCTTGCAACGCTCGGCGAGCGCGGCGAGCTGGTCGGTCACCCGGCGCACCACCGCGACCAGGTCGGTGGGCTCGGCGTCGAGCGCGGCGAACCCGGCGTCGAACCGGCTGATCTCCAGCAGGTCGGTCAGCAGGCTCTCGAACCGGTCGAGCTCGGCCTGCAGCAGCTCGGCGCTGCGCGCGGCCGCGGGGTCGAACTCGTCGCGGGAGGCGAACAGCAGGTCGGCGGCCATCCGCACGGTCGTCAGCGGGGTGCGCAGCTCGTGCGAGACGTCGGAGGTGAAGCGCCGTTGCAGGCGCGACATCTCCTCCAGCCGCACGATCTGGCGCTGCAGGTTGGCGGCCATCTGGTTGAACGCGGCGGCGAGCCGCGCCAGGTCGTCCTCGCCGCGGACCACCATGCGCTGGTCGAGCAGGCCGGCCGAGAGCCGCTGCGCGGTGCGGGCCGCCACCCGCACCGGCGTCACCACCAGCCGGGTCATCATGGCCGCGATCAGGGCGAGCAGCGCGACGAGCGCGATGCCGGTGCCGGTGACGACCGCGCCGGTGAAGCGGACGAGCTCGTCCTCGGTCTTGAGGGGAATGACGTAGTACAGCTCGATCGGCTCGGTGCCGACCGCGACCGGAGTGCCCATCACGAGGTACTTCTGCAGCCCATCACCGATGTCCAGCGTCGCGATCTGCTTGTAGGTCCCGGGCCTGGCCCCGACCACCAGGGGGCGGATGGCGCTCACCTGGGGCTCGTTCATCACCTGTGCGCTCTTGCGCGGCGGCCAGACGGCGCTCAGGCCGCCGCTGCGCCGCAGCATGATGACCTGGGCCTGCTGGTTGTTCGTCGACCCGTACAGCTGGGTGACCACGTTGCGCAGCGCGGGCGGCAGGCTGGGGTCGTCAGCCTGCGTGAAGCCCGTCAGCTCACGAGTGGCGTATTCGGCGCCGAGGTCGACCATGGTCTTGGACTGGTCGATCTTGTTCTGCAGGACGCTGTTGCTGATCAGTGATGCCACCGTGTAGCTGAAGGCCAGCACCAGGGCGGCGGACAGCAACAGCGTGATGCCGACGACCCGGAACTGCAGCGAGCGGCGCCACTGCCGGCGGACGACCGCCAAAAGCCGGCGCACCCGCCGGCTCACGGCCTGCGGCACCAGCCGACGGAGCCGCAGCCTGCGGGCTTGCACGATGATCGGGTCGATGCGCAACATCAAGGCTTATCCGGTCCCGGCCTTGTAGCCGACGCCGCGGACCGTGAGGATGATCTCGGGCTTCTCGGGGTCTGGCTCGATCTTGGCGCGCAGCCGCTGCACGTGGACGTTGACCAGCCGGGTGTCGGCCGCATGGCGATAGCCCCAGACCTGCTCGAGCAACACCTCGCGGGTGAACACCTGGCGCGGCTTGCGGGCCAGGGCGACCAGCAGGTCGAACTCCAGCGGGGTCAGCTTCACCTCGTCGCCGTCGCGCATGACGGTGTGCGCGGGCACGTCGATGGTGATCTGGTTGCCCGGTGGCCCTATGGTCAGCAGCTCCGGTGCCACGTCCTCGCCGCGGCGCAGCCGGGCCCGCATCCGGGCGACCAGCTCCTTGGGCTTGAACGGCTTCATCACGTAGTCATCGGCACCCGACTCCAGGCCCAGCACCACGTCGACCGTGTCGCTCTTGGCGGTGAGCATCACGATCGGCACGCCCGACTCGGCCCGGATGGACCGGCACACGTCGATCCCGCTCATGCCGGGCAGCATCAGGTCGAGCAGGACGATGTCGGGGCGGGTGTCCCGGAAAGCGGCGAGAGCGCGCTCACCGTCCGCGACGAAGGACGGCAGAAACCCCTCGCTGCGCAGGACGATGCCGAGCATCTCGGCGAGGGCGGGGTCGTCGTCGACCACCAGGACACGGGCTCTCATGCGGTCCAATATTTCACCTCGGCGCCCGCACGTGGGAACCCCACCACCGATCTTGAATATTTCGCGCCCAATCGTATCGATCTCGCCACTCTGAGTGATCGGGACCCCCGGCGCTCGCCCCGGCCTACTACGGTGTCCGCGTGGAGGAGACCCGGGCCGTGATACCGATGCGTCCACTCACCTTCGGTGAGCTGCTGGACGCCGCGGTGTCGCTGCTGCGCGCCCAGGCGCCGCTGCTGCTCGGCGCGGCGCTGGTCCTGGCCGCCTGCGAGCAGGCCCTGCTCTTCCCGCTCCGCTCCTGGAGCCACATGGAGCTGCCGTTCTTCTGGCTCAGCCGGTCGCACATCGGCGAGTCCTGGCTGGTCTTCTGCATCGGGGTGACCACCGAGGGCACGATCCTCGCACTGCTGGGCGGCCTCGCGGGCGCCGCGGCCGGGCCCGGGCTGCTCGGCCGGCCGGCCCGCGCCCGGGGCCTGCTCGGCCAGGTGCTGCGCCGCGGCCCGGCGCTGCTCGTCGTCGCCGCCGTGACCGCCGCCCTGCTGCTCATCACCTCGCTGGTCGCGATGCTCCCCTGGCTGCTGGTGTTCGGCCTGCTCGGGCTCGCCGCGCCCGCGCTCGTCGTGGACCGGGTCGGTCCATGGCGGGCGGTGGGCCGCTCGTTCAAGCTCGCGGGGCGGGGGCTGCGCGGCGCCGCCATCCGGCTGGGCGGATATGTCAGCTGGGTGGCCATCCGCACCGCGCTCGGCCTCGGCGGCGCGGCGGTGCTGCAGATCTGGGTGCGCAACGGCGAGACGGCCTTCACGCTCGCCATGATCGCGATCTGGGCGCTGGTCGACGCCGTCGCCTACGCCACGCTCGCCTGCATCGACGCGGTCCTCTACCTGGAGACCCGGATGCGCGTCGAGGGCCTCGACGTGGCGATCGGCCGCCTGCGCCGCCTCGGCCGCCCGATCGACCTGGCCAGCTCCGTGATCCTCGGGACGGCCGTGCGATGACCAGGGCGTGGGCGGAGTTCCTGCAGGCCGTCGACGATCTCATCGGTGTGCCGCTGGCCGGCGTCATCCTGGTCGCGGCCGCGTTGCTCTTCGGCGTGCTGCACTACTTCTACCCGCGCTGGGTGCCCAGGCGCCTCCCCCGGCTGAGGTTTGGCCGGCAGCGCGGCCCGAAGGGGCAGAACGAGCAGCTCGACGTCGACCTCGGGCCGGAGGAGGAGCCGGAGCCCGAGGCGCCGTCCGACGACGAGGAGGTGCCGGAACTACCGGCACACGTGTTCGCGTCGCTGGCCGACCGTCTAGCCGCCGAGGGCCGCTACGCCGAGGCCGTGCGCGAGCGGCTGCGGGCGATGGTGCGCGGCCTCATCGAGCGCCGCGTCCTGGAGCACCAGCCGGGCATGACGGTCACCGAGCTGGCGCGGGCGGCGGGCGCGGCGGAGCCGGCCCTCGAGGCGCCGATGCGCGCCGCGACGGGCATCTTCTCCGACATCTGGTATGCCGAACGCCCCGCCACCGCCGAGCACGATCGGCGCATGCGGCAGCTCTCCGGTGAGTCCGGGGAGGTGGCCCGATGACGACCGCGACGACGGCGAGCCCCGCCGACGGTGCGCCGAACACCACGAGCGCCTCGGACAGGCAGGACGGTCCGGGCGTGTTCCGCCCGAAGGCCCCGCGCCGACCGCGTGGCCGCCGCTGGCTGCGGCTCGTCGTCCCGCCGGCGGCCGCGATACTCGTCCTGCTGCTCGGCACCATGCTTTACCGGCTCGAACAGCCCGACCGCACCGACGCCGACTACCTGTCGCCGGACAGCCACGCGGCGATCGGCGCCGCCGACCTCGCGGGCCGGGTGCGCGCGGCGGGGGTCGCGATCATCCCGGAGCGCAACAGCTCCGAGGCGCTGGTCGCGGCGCACAGCGGCGACGCCACGCTGCTGATCACCACCCCGCAGCTGATGCACAAGTACTACCTGCGCATGCTCAAGCTCCTGCCGGCCTCCACGCGCGTGGTCGTCGTCGAGCCCGAGGCCTCGACGATCATCGACGGGCAGCTGCCGTTCGGCGGCGCCCAGCGCGGCTACTCCGCGAAGGTCGCCGCGCCCGGCTGCGACTACGCGCCCGCCGCCCGGGCCGGGCGGGCCGCCGTGGCGCACACGCGCTACGGGCCGGTCCACCCCGGCCTCGGCGCGGAGGTCACGCGCTGCTATGACGGCTCGCTGGTGGTGTACCGGCGGGAGGCCGTGACCGTCGCCGTCGTCGGCTCCGCGGACCCGTTCCGCAACGACCGGATCGCCGAGCACGGCAACGCCGAGCTCGCCACCGCACTGCTCACCGGCGCACCGCGGCTGATCTGGCTCGACCTGCACCGGCGCGAGCCCCCGCCGCTGGTCACCGACGACCCCGGCCTCAAGGGCGCGCCGGGCGCGCCGCCCTCGCTGCGCCCCGTCCAGTCCGGCGAGCCGGGCGACACGGACTTCCCGGTGGAGGGCAAGACGCGGCCGCGCCCGGTGAATCCCGCCTCCGGCGGAGGCGACCAGGGGGATGCGCCGCTCCCGGATGACCCGCCCAACCCGCTGTGGGTCGCGTTCCCGAAGTGGGTGTATCCCACCGCCGCGCTGCTCGTGCTCGGCGTCGCCCTGCTCGCGGTGGCGAGGGCTCGGCGGCTCGGCGGTCCCGTGGTCGAGCCGCTGCCCGTCGTGGTGCGCTCGAGCGAGACCGCGTCGGGGCGCGGACGGCTCTACCAGCGCGCCCGCGCTCGCCCGGAGGCACTGCGGGTGCTGCGCGACGCCGCCCTGGCCCGGCTGGTCCGCCGGCTGCGACTCGACCCGGACGTGCGGCCCCCGGCCCTGATCGAGGCGGTCGCGGCGAGCAGCGGATGGCCGCCCGCGACGGTCGAGCACGTCCTGTTCGGGCCGGCGCCCGCAAACGACGCCGAGCTGGTCGCCGCGGCCGCCCACCTGGAGCAACTGGTCGACGCCGCAACGGCGCAACCATCCGCGCTGGGTGCCGCGTCCGACGCCGGCGCCGCCACGGCGCGACCACCCACGCCGGGCGCCACGTCCAAAGCCGCATCCGAAGCAGCATCCGAAGGAGAGCCACGGTGACCGACATCGCCGCCCCACTGATCGAAGGCTCGCCGGAGGCCGCCACGGAAGGAGCCCGGGCCGCGCTCGGCCGCCTGCGCGCCGAGGTGGCCAAGGTCGTCGTCGGGCAGGACGCCGTCGTGACCGGCATGGTCATCGCCCTGCTGGCGCGCGGCCACGTGCTGCTGGAGGGGGTGCCCGGCGTGGCCAAGACGCTGCTGATCCGCACCATCGCGGCGGCTCTCGATCTTGATACCAAGCGCGTCCAGTTCACCCCGGACCTGATGCCCGGCGACGTCACCGGATCGCTGATCTTCGACGCCCGCAGCGCCGAGTTCCAGTTCCGGGAGGGGCCGGTCTTCACCAACGTGCTGCTCGCGGACGAGGTCAACCGCACGCCGCCGAAGACCCAGGCCTCGCTGCTGGAGGTCATGGAGGAGCGGCAGGTGTCGGTCGAGGGCAAGGCGCGGCCGCTGCCCGACCCGTTCCTGGTCGCCGCGACGCAGAACCCGATCGAGTACGAGGGCACGTATCCGCTGCCCGAGGCGCAGCTGGACCGGTTCCTGCTCAAGCTCACCGTGCCGCTGCCGACCCGGGACGAGGAGCTGGGCGTGCTGCGCGCGCATCACCAGGGCTTTGACCCGCGCCGGCTGCGCGAGGCCGGGGTGCAGCCGGTCGCGACCGCCGCCGACCTGGCCGCCGGGCGCGCTGCGGTGCAGCGGGTCGCGGTCGCCGAGGGCGTGCTGGCGTACATCGTCGATCTGTGCCGTGCGACCCGCGTGTCGCCGTCGCTGGAGCTGGGCGCGTCGCCGCGCGGCGCCACCGCGCTGCTGGCCGCCTCGAAGGCATGGGCTTGGCTCACCGGTCGCGAGTACGTCACCCCGGACGACGTCAAGGCCCTGGCCCGCCCGGCGCTGCGCCACCGGGTGCGGCTGCGGGCCGAGGCGGAGCTGGAGGGCGTGACCACCGACGCCGTGCTCGACTCGGTGCTGGCCGCCGTCCCGACCCCCCGATGAGCCCGGCCGCGAGGGACGACGCATGATCACATGGCGGGCGGCGGCGCTGCTGGGGGCCGGGACGGTGCTCCTGGCGCTCGTCGGCGCCCTCGCGGGCTCGGCCATGCCGGCCGCCGCGCTGTGGATCGCGGCCGGGGCGATCGTGTCCGTGGTTGCCGCCGCGTGCGTCGTGGATCTGCTCGGCGCCGCGTCGCCGAAGCTGCTGCGCATGAGCCGCAGCGGCGACCAGTCGCTGTGGCTCGGCGAGACCGGGCAGGTCACGCTGCTGCTGCAGAACCGGTCCAACCGGGTGCTGACCGGGCGCGTCCGCGACGCCTGGGTGCCGTCCGCCGGCGCCGCCCCAGCGATGCGGGACGTGCGGATCGAGCCGGGCCGCGCGGTCGCCGTCGCCACCGCGCTCACCCCGACTCGGCGCGGCGACCGGCCGGCCGTGCGGGTGCTGGTGCGCAGCTACGGACCGTTCCGGCTGACGTATCGGCAGACGAGCCGGGCGACCGCCGACCGGCTCACCCCGGCGTGGCGGCTGCGGGTGTACCCGCGGTTCGACTCCCGCCGGCTCCTGCCGGAGAAGCTCTCGCGCCTGCGTGTGCTCGACGGCTCGGTCGTGACCCGCGGCCGCGGCCAGGGCACCGAGTTCGACACGTTGCGCGAATACGTCATCGGCGACGACGTGCGGTCGATCGACTGGCGCGGCAGCGCCCGCCGCTCCGACGTCGTGGTGCGCACCTGGCGCCCCGAGCGTGACCGGCGGCTCGTCTGCGTCCTGGACACGGGGCGCACCTCGGCCGCCCGCATCGGCGACGTGCCCCGCCTCGACGCGGCCATGGACGCCGCGCTGCTGCTCGCCTCGGTGGCGGCGCGCGCCGACGACCGGGTCGACCTGCTCGCCGTCGACACGGCCGTGCGCGCGTCGGTCACCAACGTCGAGAAGCACACCCTGCTCTTCCGGCTGGTCACCGCGATGGCGCCGCTGGAGCCGGCCCTGGTCGAGACCGACTTCGGGCTGGTCGCGGGCGAGGTCCTGCGCCGCGAGCGCAAGCGGGCGCTCGTTGTGCTCTTCACCGCCCTGGAGCCCGGTGCGCTCGGCGAGGGGCTGCTGCCGGTCCTGCCGCAGCTCGCGGCCCGGCACAAGGTGGTCGTCGCCGCGGTGCACGACCCGGAGCTGACTCGGATGGCGCGCGTGCGACCCGGCGCGGGCCCCGCCGAGGTGTATGCCGCCGCGGCCGCCCAGCGCGCGCTCGCCGAGCGCGACCGGGTCGCCGCCGCGCTGCGCCACCACGGCGTGGAGGTCGTCGACGCGCCGGCGGACGAGTTCGCATCCCGCCTGACCGACCACTACCTCGCGCTGAAACACACCGGGCGGCTCTGAGCGCGAACGGCGCCGGGCCCGTGGTCGACCTGTGATCAGGCGGCCGGCAGCGCCGCCTCCGGCACCTCGCCGTCGATCGCCGTCGACCCGCCCTCGCGTTCGGCCTGGCGGCCCAGGACGAAGACGTACGCCAGGAACGCCGCCCACACCACGAACCCGATGAAGTCCTTGACGATGTTCGGCAGCGGCGCCGGCGTCACGAAGCCCTCCAGCAGGCCGCTGACGAGCAGCACCGCGACCAGCCCCAGCGCCACCAGGATGCCCTCGATCGCGGTCTCGGCCAGCGCGCGCCCGCGCGTGCGCAGCGGCCCGGGTGCGACCCAAGCCCAGCCGATGCGCAGTCCCACCCCAGCGCCGATGAAGACCGCGGTGAGCTCGAGCAGGCCGTGCGGCACGATCAGGCCGAAGAACGTGTCGGCGCGGCCGTAGGCGATCATGATGCCGCCGATCAGGCCGACGTTCAGGGCGTTCTGAAACAGCAGGTACACCACCGGGAGGAAGGCCACGCCGGAGGCCAGGACCATGCCGGTGAGCAGGGCGTTGTGGGTCCACACGCGCAGGAACGAGTTCTGCGGCAGGTAGTCGCTGTAGTAGCCCTCGAACTCGCTGTTGACGAGGTCGTTGATTTCGGCGTCGCTGAGGAAGTAGCCGGCCACTTCGGGGTTTCCGGCAAGATACGCCATCAGCCCGAACGCGAGCGCCGAGAACGCCGTCGCCACCCCGCACCACCACGGCCAGGCTCGATACACGGCCAGCGGGAAGGTCCGGGTGAAGAACCGGCCCACCCCGGCGAGGGAGAACGAGGGCGCGCCGGTGAGCGCGTTGCGGGCGGCCAGGACCAGGCGGGACAGCCGCGCGATGAGGATCGGGTCGGGCGAGCGGCTGCGGATGAGCGACAGATGGGTGGCCGCGCGCTGGTAGAGCGCCACGAGCTCGTCGGCCTCGGCCGCATTGAGCCGCCGGCGCCGGGAGAGCTCGTCCAGCCGCCGCCACTCGGCACCGTGCTCGGCGACGTACGCGTCCAGGTCCACACCGGCAGCGTAAATGGGCGAGGCACGCGAAGGGTGCCCCGCTGTAGGACACTGTCGACCATGAGCGACACCTCGGCCCCGGCGGCCCCCGGCGAGCGCTTGGTCAGCGGCGAGGCCGTCGAGATCGAGGTGCGCGTTGCCCGGGCCGGGTCGCGGGTCCTCGCACTGATGCTCGACATCCTCCTGCAGCTGGTGCTGCTCGCCGCGCTGCTCGTGGCGACCGGTTTGCTGATCTACCTGACGGCCGCGGCCAGCCTCTTCGACGGCGGCCTCGGTCAGGCGCTGATGGTGATCGACCTGACCGTCGTCCTGGTCGGTTACCCGGTGTTCTGGGAGACCCTGCTGCGCGGGCGCACCCCCGGCAAGCTCGCGATGGGCCTGCGCGTGGTGCGCGACGACGGCGGCCCGATCCGGTTCCGCCATGCGCTGGCGCGGTCGCTGGTGGGCCTCGCGATCGAGTGGCCCGGCCTGCTGTTCCCGGTCGCGTCCTGGCTGGCCGGCCTCGGCGTGCTCATGCTCAACCCGAACGGCAAGCGCATCGGCGACCTGGTCGCCGGCACGATCGTGATCCACGAGCGCACGCCGGCGAGCTGGGGCTGGGTGCCGGCGATGCCGCCGCCGCTGGCGCAGTGGGCGGCCCTGCTCGACCTGACCGGGCTGGACGACAGCCTGGCGCTGGCGGTGCGGCACTTCCTGGCGCGCAACCGCGAGATCGGCGAGCCGGCCCGCACCGCGCTGGGGCAGGCGCTGGCCCATGAGGTGGCGAGCTGCACCACGCCGCCGCCCCCGCCGGGCGTCCCGGGCTGGGCCTACCTCGCCGCCGTCCTGGCCGAGCGGCACCGCCGGGCGAGCCACCGGCTGGCACGGGCCCGCGCCGCCTCCGCCAGCGTCTGGCCGGGCCTGGCCGCGGTGCTGGCGCCGCGGCGGCCCCTCCCGATGATCTCCGCCGGCCCGCCGGCGCCGGTTGTCCCGTGGACGCTGCCGGCCGCCCAGCCACCGCCGGCCGCCGCGCTGCCGGCCGTTCGGCCGCCGGCCCCGCTGCGGTAGCCGGGGCTCACGCGGCCCGCTGGCCCCATTCCTGGATGTTGTACGTCGGGCCCCAGACCGAGGGGTTGCCGCGAATGTTCGCGTACTCCTGGTAGGTGAACGTCAGCGTCGGCCGCTGCATCAGCGGCAGCACGTAGGCGTCCTTGGTCAGCAGGTCGTCGGCCTGGTTGAGCAGGTCGACGGCGCGCTTCGGATCGATGTCCACCGCCGCGGAGTGCACCAGCCGGTCGAGTTCCGGGTTGGAGTACCCGCCGTAGTTGCCCGGCGCGCCCGTCGACCATCGCCGCTCCGGCGCGCCCTGATAGAGCGGCCCGTTCACCCATTCGGCGAGGACCAGGTCGAAGTCGCCGGTGGTGAGCGTCTGCCCGAGCCCCTCGGTCGTCTCGGCCCGGGCCTCGACGCCGATCGCCTTCAGTGCGGCGGCGATCTGCTCGGCGATCGTGGCCCGCGTGGCGTTGTCGTTGTCGTAGCGCAGGCGCAGGGCGGGCACGGCCTCGCCGGCCTTCGTCACGAGGTGGCCATTCTCGATCTTGTAGCCGGCGTCGGTGAGCAGCTTCTTCGCCTTGTCCACGTCGCCGGAGCCCTGCCCGGTGCCGCTGATGACGTCCTTGTACCCCGCGTCGCCGGGCACGAAGTTGTGGCTTCCCAGCGGCTTGAGGTTCTTGTCGAACGCGCCGTACGTCTTCCCCACGACGGTCTTGACGTTCACCGCGGTGAACATGGCCCGGCGCAGGACGGGGTCGGCGAGGTGCTTGTTCTTCAGGTTCAGCGTCAGGTGCTCCCACACGTAGCTCTCGCCGACCTCGTGGATCACCCCGGGGGTGCCGGCCACGCCGGTGACCAGCGCCTGGCTGGGCCGCGGCGACATGCCGGTGAGCTCCTTCGCGCGCAGCGCCGGGACGATGGCGGCCGGGTCGAGCACGAACTTGAACGTGATCCGGTCCAGGGACGGCTTGATCTTGCCGTACCACTTGTCGTTCTTCTTCAGCACCAGCGCCTGGTCCTTGGCGAACGACTCGACCTGGTACGGGCCACCCGACCACGTCGGCACGGTCCGGCTGAACCAGTCGGCGGCGCCGGCCACGCCCTCCGGCTTGGCCAGGTCGAAGCCCTGCTTGGTGGCCAGATGCGACGGGTAGAGGCCGTCGGAGAAGAGGCCCTTCCAGTCGCCGAACGTCTTGCCGTCGGTGAAGGTCACCGTCACGGTCTTGCCGCCGTCGGAGCCGACGATGCTCTTGATGACGTCGTATCCCGCGGTGCCGGCGGGGGTGCAGGCCGAGCAGTGCGCCGGGTTACCGGAGTTCTGCTTCCAGGTCAGCATGAAGTCGTCGGCGGTAATCGGGATACCGTCGTTCCAGACCGCGTCCGGACGGATCTTGTAAACGATCGTCTCGGGGTGCTGGTTGGTGATGTCGGCGGAGCTCACCAGGTCGGCGTTGAGCTGCAGGCGGCCCTGCGGGTCGACCTTGAACACCTGCGGCAGCAGTCCGGAGAGTGCCTGCTTGGTCGCGGGCGCGTTTCCCGCCGTCGTGTTGACGTTCCAGCTGGTGATCCGCTGGTCGAGGCCGTACGTGTACGAGCCGCCGAGCTTGATGTCACCGCCGTTGCAGGTCGTCGGGTTCTTCGCGCAGTCGGCGAACCCGATCGTGGCCGTGGGCGACGGCTTGGCCTCGTCGCCGCCGGTGCATGCGCCGAGCAGCAACCCGGCCGCCGCGACGGCGATGGAAGCCCGCATCTGCCTTCCGGTTACAAAAGCCACCCGGCAACCATAGGGGGCGACCCTAGGCGAACAGGGCACGACCCCAGTAATCGCCAGCTGACGCGATGCCCGGTGGGCACGCGAACAAACCGCTCGACACGTGCCGGAGGTACTCGTTGAGCGCGTCCTGGCGCGACAGCCGCGTCTGGATCGGCACGAACTGCTTGCGCGGGTCGCGCTGGTAGGCGATGAAGAACAGCCCGGCGTTGAGGCGGCCCAGGCCGTCGGAGCCGTCCACGAAGTTGTACCCGCGGCGCAACAGCCGGGCGCCGTCGTTGAACTCGGGGTGGGCCAGGCGTACGTGCGAGTTTGCGGCGATGACCGGCCGCCCGTCGGTACCGTTGGCGGAGAAGACCGGCTCGTCGAACTCCTTGGCGCCGCTGAGCGGGGCGCCCTCCCCCTTGTCACGCCCGACGATCGCCTCCTGCTCGCCCAGCGAGGTGCGGTCCCACGTCTCGATCAGCATCCGGATCTTGCGGGTGACCATGTAGGAGCCGCCGGTCATCCACGCCTCGCCGTCGCCGGACTGCACCCACAACTGCTCGTCGAGCAGCTTGGTGTCCTCGGCCTTGAGGTTGGCGGTGCCGTCCTTGAAGCCGAACAGGTTGCGCGCGGTCTCCTGGTTGCGCGAGGTCGAGGAGGTACGCCCGAAGCCCAGCTGCGACCAGCGCACGCTGACCACGCCGAAGCCGATGCGGGCGAGGTTGCGCACCGCGTGCACGGCCACCTGCGGGTCGTGCGCACATGCCTGCACGCACAGGTCGCCACCGGAGATCTCGGGCTGGATCGTGTCCTTGGCGAACCGCGGCAGGTCGGCCAGCGCCGCCGGGCGCCGGGCCGCGATCCCGAATCGGTCCTTGCCCTCACCGTCACGGAACAGCGTCGAACCGAAGCCGACCGTGAGGGTGAGCCCGGACGGGGGCAGGCCGAGCGCCTCGCCGGTGTCGTCGGGGGCGGCCTCCGGGGCGCCGTTGACCGCACCGATCGTGCCCGCGTCCTTGCCCGCGGTCATCCGCGCCGCCGCCTCGGTCCACTTCTGCAGCAGCTCGACGACCTCGGCCTTCTTGTCGGTGATGACGTCGAAGGCGACGAAGTGCAGGCGGTCCTGTGCGGGCGTGACGATGCCGGCCTGGTGCGCGCCATAGAAGGGCACCGCCGCGCCGGGGTCGGCCGCCCGGGCAGGCTCGGCGCGATCGAAGACCTGCGATCCGACGACGCCCGCGGCCGCGGCCCCGAGGGCGCCCGCACCGGCGAGCCCGATCATCTTCCGGCGGTCCATGGTCAAAACCCTTCGATCGGATCCGGTACGGCGGGAGGCGCGCCCGGCGAACCGGGCGCGCCCGCGGACCTACTTCGTGGCGACGAGCGGCGCGACCTTGCTGATCGGCTCGGCGAGCGCGTTGATCGCGTCACCCAGGGCCTTCAGCTGCGGCTCGGTCAGCTCGTTGTGCAGCTTCCAGCCGTCGCCGCTGCGGTACTTGTCGAGCTCGGCCTGCGCCGCGGCGAACTTCTCGTCGAGCGTTTTGGCCAGCGCGGCGTCCCTCTCCTCGATCACCGGGCGCAGCGCGGCGATCGCGGCCCGCGAGCCCTCGAGGTTGGCCGCGAAGTCCCACAGGTCGGTGTGCGAGAAGGCGTCCTCCTCACCGGTGATCTTGCCGGTGGCGACCTCGTCGAGCAGCTCCTTGGCGCCGTTGGCGAGCTCCAGCGGGGACAGCTGGACGGTGGCGGCCTTCTCGACGATGGTCTTGACGTCGGTGAGCAGCTTGTCGGCGATCGGGCCGGACTGGCTGACGTCCTTGGTGACCCAGAGGTCCTTCTCGAGCTTGTGGAAGCCGGTCCACTCCTGGCCCGCCTCCAGGTCCGCCTCGCGGGCGTCGATGGCCGGGTCGAGGTCGCCGAAGCTCTCCGCGACCGGTTCGATGCGCTCCCAGTAGGTGCGGGCGATCGGGTACAGCGCCTTGGCCTTCTCCACGTCGCCGGCCTTGACCGCGTTGACGAACTCGGTCGTCTTCTCGATCAGCGCGCCGGTCTGGCTCTGCACGTACCGCTGGTAGTCCTTGGTGGCCTGGGCGAGCTTGGCGTTGTCGGTGAGCGGCCGGCTCTCGCCGGTGGCCTTGAACGTGCCGCGGATGCCGTTGCCGATCATGCCCGGCTTGCAGGCGGTCTCGTAGGTGCCGGCCGGCAGCTCGACGATCAGGTCGCGGGTCAGGCCGGGTGCGACGTTCTCCACCTCGCCGACGATCCGGTCGCCGGTCGCGAACACGTAGAACTCGGTGACCTTGGCGCCCTTGTTGCTGACGGCGAAGGTGACCGCGCCCGAGGCCACCTCGGTCCGCTCGAGCTTGCACTCGGTGTCGGTGGCGGTCACGGCGATCTTGCCGCTACCGCTCGCGCCGGCCTTGTCGCCGGTCTTGCCGTCGCCGCAGCCGGCCATGGCGAGGGCGAGCGCCGGGACGGCGCCGAGGGCGAGCAGACGTGTTTTAGGCATGGTTCTCCTACGAGAGGGGGCTTGTCGCGAATTCAGGCGCTGGTGCTCGCCGGCTGTGGTGCCACCGGCTCGGGCGCGGCCGGCCTGCGCAGCAGCGGCAGCAGGAACAGGACGAGGACGGGTACGCCGTAGGCGACCCAGGCGACGGTCTCCAGGACGGACGGCTGGGGCGTGAAGTTGAACATGCCGCGCAGCAGCTCGGAGTACCACGCGGTCGGCGGCAGGACGCCGGTGAGGTCGAAGGCGTGGTTGTTGAGGCCGGGCACGACGTTGGCCTCCTGCAGGTCGTGCACGCCGTACTTGAAGATGCCGGCGGCCACCAGCACGAGCAGGGCGCCGGTCCAGGTGAAGAACTTGGTCAGGTTGATCCGGATGGCGCTGGCGTAGATCAGGTAGCCCAGCACGATCGATGTGGCGAGGCCAAGCGTGATGCCGATCAGCGGCTGGAGCGTCTCGGCGCCCTGCGCCGCGGCGAAGAACAGGATCGCGGTCTCCAGGCCCTCCCGGATGACGGCGAGGAAGGCCATGCCGGCGACCGCGAACGGGCCGACCTGGATCGCGTCCTCCAGCTTGCCGCGCAGCTCCTTGCCCATCTGGCGGGCCATCCGGCGCATCCAGAAGATCATCCAGGTCACGAACGCGACGGCGACGAGCGAGGTGATCGCGTCGAAGAGCTCCTGGTGCGGGCCGGAGAGGAACGCGGTGCCGGCCTGCAGCACCGCGGCGAACCCGATCGCGAGCAGGGAAGCGGCGATGACGCCGGTCCAGACGAACTTGAGCAGATGCCTGCGATCGCTCTTGACCAGGAATGCGACGAGGATGGACACCACAAGGGTGATCTCGAGGCCCTCGCGCAGTCCGATCAGGTAGATGGCGGTCATACCAAGCTCCGCAGGTTAGCTGCACCTTACTTAGGTCAGCTTTACCTTAGACCTCATTGACCACGGCCTCAAGCGCCGGGCGGCCACGTGAGCCTGGTCATGCCCCTGAACGCGAAAGAGCCCCGCCGGTGCGCCCGGCGGGACCCCATTTCGCTGCGCTCAGTAGCGGTAGTGGTCGGCCTTGTAGGGACCCTCGACCGGCACGCCGAGATACTCGGCCTGCTTCTTGCTCAGCTCGGTGAGCTTGACGCCCAGGGCGTCCAGGTGCAGCCGGGCAACCTTCTCGTCGAGGTGCTTCGGCAGCGTGTGGACGCCCACCGGGTACTGATCGGTCTTGGTGAACAGCTCGATCTGGGCGATCGTCTGGTTGGCGAAGCTGTTGGACATCACGAACGACGGGTGACCGGTGGCGTTGCCCAGGTTCAGCAGGCGGCCCTCGGACAGCACGATGATCGAGTGGCCGTCGTCGAACTTCCACTCGTCGACCTGCGGCTTGATGTTGATCCGCGTGACGTCCGAACGGCGGGCCAGGCCGGCCATGTCGATCTCGTTGTCGAAGTGGCCGATGTTGCCGACGATCGCCTGGTGCTTCATCCGGCCCATGTGCTCGGCGGTGATGACGTCGAGGCAGCCGGTCGCGGTGATGAAGATGTCGGCGGACTCGACGACGTCCTCGACCGTGGCCACCTGGTAGCCGTCCATCGCGGCCTGCAGCGCGCAGATCGGGTCGACCTCGGTCACGATGACCCGGGCGCCCTGGCCACGCAGCGACTCGGCGCAGCCCTTGCCCACGTCGCCGTAGCCGAAGACGACCGCGACCTTGCCGCCGATGAGCACGTCGGTGGCGCGGTTGATGCCGTCGATGAGCGAATGGCGGCAGCCGTACTTGTTGTCGAACTTCGACTTGGTGACCGAGTCGTTGACGTTGACCGCCGGGAAGAGCAGTGTGCCGGCCTGCTGCATCTCGTACAGCCGGTGAACGCCGGTGGTGGTCTCCTCCGTCACGCCCTTGATGCCGGCCGCGATACGGGTCCAGCGGCGGTTGTCCTCCCGCAGCGAGCGCTGCAGCACCCCGAGGATGACCGCGTACTCCTCGGAGTCGGCGGTGTCCGGCGACGGGACCGCGCCGGCGCCCTCGAACTCGGCGCCCTTGTGCACCAGCAGGGTGGCGTCGCCGCCGTCGTCGAGGATCATGTTCGGACCCTGGCCGTCGGGCCAGAGCAGCACCTGCTCGGTGCACCACCAGTACTCTTCGAGGGTCTCGCCCTTCCAGGCGTACACCGGGACGCCGGCCGGCTTCTCCTGGGTGCCCTCGGGGCCAACCGCGATCGCGGCGGCGGCGTGGTCCTGGGTCGAGAAGATGTTGCAGCTGGCCCAGCGGACCTGCGCGCCGAGCGCGACGAGCGTCTCGATCAGCACCGCGGTCTGGATCGTCATGTGCAGCGAGCCGGTGATCCGCGCACCCTTCAGCGGCTGCGCGGCGGCGAACTCGCGCCGGATGGCCATGAGGCCCGGCATCTCGTGCTCGGCGAGCTGGATCTCCTTGCGCCCGAACGCGGCGAGGGATAGATCGGCCACTTTGAAGTCACCGTCGGCGACGGTCCGCGGCGGCAGCGTACTGGTCAATGCGATCTCCTGGTCTGCATAGGCGAACGGCAACCCTTCACGGTACGCGGCGGGCGTGCGCCACTCCAACCGCCCCGGCGATGCGTGCGCGTCGCGCGAAAGCCGGCCCGGACAGCACGCGGGGCGGTGAGATCACTCTCACCGCCCCGCGCATTTCCCCCCGGTTTGGTTCCCCCGCATGTGGCTCGGACTAGGTCTCGAACCTTGCGTAGTCAGAACACTACTCTGCGCAACCCAAATGTCAAGCAAATCTCCCGAATACGGACACGGTGAAGGACTGACGAACGAGCTCGATTCACCCTGAGGGGCCGGAGACGGTGCCGGGCCGGCCCGCGGGGTTACCGCGTGCCGGCCCGAGTTGGCCACGCGGCGGTCTACGGCGTGGCGGCCTGGAAGGCCTCGCCCGCGCCGCTGAGCGACAGCTCCTTGCGCCCGGCCCGCGCGAACGCCGCCTGCCCCTGCTTCAGGGTCACCGGGACGGCCCCGTCGTCGACGCGGATCGAGCCCCGCGTGCACAGGACTATGCGCGGGCCGCCACCGGGAAGGCGCACCGCCGGCACGGCCGGGTCGACGACCGCGCGGTGCAGGGTGAAGTCGTCGATCGGGACGGGATAGGCGAACAGGCCCGGGCCGAGGACGTTCGGCCTGGTCACGGGCTCGTTGAGGACCTCGAAGCGCAGCACGCGCAGCAGTTCGTCGACGTCGACGTGCTTCGGGGTCAGGCCGCCGCGCAGAACGTTGTCCGAAGCGGCCATGAGCTCGACGCCGACGCCGCGCAGGTATGCGTGCAGGTTGCCGGCCGGCATCCAGACCGCCTCGGCGGGGCGCAGGCGGATGCGGTTGAGCAGCGTGGCGACGATCACGCCGGAGTCGCCCGGGTACTGCGCGGCGAGTGACACCACGAGGTCGTAGGCCGGCCGCTCGGCCGTGCGGGGGCGGCAGGCCGCCACGACGTCGGCCACGAGCTCGGCGTCCGGGTTGG
Source organism: Dactylosporangium sp. NPDC000555 (assembly GCF_040300025.1). Lineage (NCBI taxonomy): Bacteria > Bacillati > Actinomycetota > Actinomycetes > Micromonosporales > Micromonosporaceae > Dactylosporangium > Dactylosporangium sp. NPDC000555. The sequence continues at coordinate 137,116 of NZ_JBEPDB010000004.1, forward strand.
CGAGCAGCCCCTCGACCGCGTCGCGCAGGGCGACGGCGGCGTCGGGCTGGGACAGCGCGTCCACGACCGGCTTGAGCCGGGCCACGCCCAGTGCGGCCAGGTCGCGCGAGGCCGCGGCCGGGTCGCGGAAGCCGCACAGGGCGTCGAAGTCGGTGAGCGCGACCAGCATCTCCGGCTTGTGCCAGGCGTCGACGTAGGAGGGGTGCCCGGCCGCGTGCGCGGCGCGGGCCTGCTCCAGCGTCGGGTGGGCCTGCAGGGACAGCGGCTTGGCGGCGGCGAGCACCTTGAGCAGGAACGGCAGCCGGGGGCCGAACCGCTCGACGTTCGCCGCGCCGAGCAGCGTCACCGGGTCGGCGGCGATGGCGTCCCCGAGCGAGATGCCGCTCACGGCGAGCCGGGACGGGCTCGCCGGGTGGGCACCCATCCACAGCTCCGCCTCCGGGTCCGCGGTCGGCGCCGACCGGCCCTGCAACGTGGCGATCGCGTTGTGCGACCCCCAGGCGTACTTGCGGATCGGGCTCTCTAGCAGTTCCACGGTCAGTGCGCCTCCGCGCTGGTCGGGGCGGCCGCCGTTTCGGAGCGGCCGACCTTGTTCGCCTGGTAGATGTCCGGCTCCAGATAGATCACGCGGGCGATCGGCACCGCGGCCCGGATGCGGGCCTCGGCGGCGTCGATGCCGCGGGCGACCTCGTCGGCCGTCTCGTTGTGCCGCACCGCGATCTTCGCCGCGACCAGCAGCTCCTCGGGGCCGAGGTGCACAGTGCGCATGTGGATCACGCTCTCGACCTCGGGGCCGTCCACGATCGCCTTCTCGATGGCGTCGACCTGCTCCGGCGTGGCCGACTCGCCGACGAGCAGGCTCTTCATCTCCACCGCGAGGACGGCGGCCACGGCGATCAGCAGCAGGCCGATCGCGGCCGTGCCGATGCCGTCCCAGATGCCGTTACCGGTGATCAGGGTCAGGCCGACACCGAAGAGCGCCAGCACGAGGCCGATCAGGGCGGCGAAGTCCTCCAGCAGGATGACCGGGAGCTCCGGCTGCTTGGCCCGGCGGATGAACTGCACCCAGCCGGCCTTGCCCTTGATCTTGCGGGTCTCGGCGATGGCGGTGCGGAAGGAGAGCCCCTCCATGACGATCGCCGCGACGAGCACCGCGACCGGTACCCACTTCCAGGATGTGATCGGCTCGGGCTCGGCGATCTTGTGCCAGGCCTCGTAGATGGCGAAGACGCCGCCGACGAAGAACAGCACGACGGCGACGACGAACGCGTAGATGTAGCGCTCCCGCCCGTAGCCGAACGGGTGGCGGGCGTTCGCCCGCCTCCCGGCCTGCTTGCCGCCGAGCAGCAGCAGCCCCTGGTTGCCGGAGTCCGCGACCGAGTGGATCGCCTCGGCCAGCATCGACGACGAGCCGGTCAGCGCGAACGCGACGAACTTGGTGACGGCGATGCCGAGGTTGGCGGCCAGCGCCGCCAAGATCGCCTTCGTCCCGCCCTCAGTGCTCACTTCGTCTCCGCCTCGCTACGGCGATGCGAGCACAGCCTGCCTCACGGTGCGAGGCTTCTCCGCTCCGCTCCGGGCCTCTCACGGACTGACCAGCTCCTTCATCTCCGAAACGGCCGGGACGGCCATGGGGTCGAAGCCGTGCGCGAGCCCCAGGTAGATCGAGGCGAAGTCCGGCACGGCCACGAGCGAGGCCAATCGTTCCAGAGGAGATCCACCCTCCGCGGTGATCAGGCTCACCCGCACGCCGCGGCGCTCGGCCAGCTCCTGCACGGCCTCCGCACGGCGCTCCTCGACCGCGACCGGCTCGTCGCCCTCCTCGTCGTCGCCGGTCAGGCCGCCGTCGCGCAGCAGCACCAGGCGCAGCCGGGTGGCCTCGCTCGTCTCCTCCCCGGGGTCGGCGAAGATGTCGCGGTCAGCCTCGGCCAGCCCGCCGTACACCCCGTCAAGGAGGCCGACGCGGCCGCGGCCGGCCTCGCCGAGCGCGCCGACGACCGCGGGGTAGCGGGCGTTGGCGGCCAGCGTGTCACCGAAACGGCGGGCGGCGACGGTGGCCAGGGGCGAGGAGCCCCAGACGATCGGCACCGAGTGGGCGAGGTCGAGCGCGAGGCTCTTGCCGGGGTTGACGAACGACTCGAGCGCCGTGCGGCAGCGCTCAGCGTCGGCGTCGAGCCGGGAGGCCGTCTCGGCGAAGTCGGCCTCGTTGACCTTGATCAGGCCGAGCTGGCGGCCGGCCAGCAGGACGGGCACGGCCAGGCCCCAGAGGCTGGCCCGGGCCGGCGCGCGCCGCGGCACCGGGATGAACGGCGCGCGGAAGCGGTCGGCCAGCGCGTGCAACTGCGTGTCTGGCGCGCCGATCGCGACGAGCCGGGCGCCGCGGCGACCGGCGGCCTCGGCGGCGGCGAGCGCCTCCGGGGAGCGGCCGGACGCCGAGACGGCGATGACGACGTCGGCGGCGCCGACCCAGCCGGGGATGCCGGCGCTGCGGTGCGCGAGGACCGGCACCGGGCAGCGCGGCCCGGCGACGGTCTCGAGGATGTCACCGGTGCGCGCGGCGGTGCCGACCCCGGCGATGACGATCGCGCGCGGGCGGCCCTCGTCGGCCAGCGCGCTCAGATCGGTCTCGGCGGCCAGGGCGGCCGCCTCCCGCACCTGGGCGCCGGCGGACGCGGTCGCGCGCAGCATGCCGCCCGGGTCGTTGCGCTCCAGCGCCTCGGCGTTGTCCAGCAGCGTCAGGTCGACCTCGCGATGCCCGCGGACCCCCGCGGTGCCCTCCAGCGGATTCACTCGGCATCACCCTCGCCACCCACGGCGTCGGCGTCCGGCGCGGGAGCCGCCGCGGCGGAACCCGGCGCCGGTGTGCGCGCCTCGTCGAGCAGAAGCACCGGGATGCCGTCGCGGATCTCGAAGATCCGCCCGCATTCGGTGCAGGTCAGCGTCTGCTCCTCCGCGTCGAGGGCGAGTTCGGCGTGGTGCTCGTCTGGGCAGCGCAGGATCGAAAGCAGGGCTGGGTCCACGGACACGCGTTCCAACTCCTTTTAAGCGGCTGATCGTCAGCGGCGGATGACGGTCAGCATCTCATCGCGCAGGGCGGCCATCCGCTCCGCGGTCGGCGCCTCAACGTTAAGCCGCAGCAGCGGCTCGGTGTTGGACGGGCGGACGTTCGCCCAACTGCCGTCGGGGAAGCTGAGGGTGATGCCATCGAGGCGGTCGACCGGCACGCCGAAGGCCTGCTCGATCTCCGCCATCTTCGCCGGCTGGTCGGTGACGGTCGAGTTGATCTCGCCGGAGGCGGCATACCGCTCGTAGTCCTTCGCCAGGGCCGACAGCGGCGCGGCCTGCCCCCCGAGCAGCGCCAGGGTGTGCAGGGCGGCCAGCATGCCGGTGTCGGCGCCCCAGAAGTCGCGGAAGTAGTAGTGCGCGGAGTGCTCGCCGCCGAACACCGCGCCGGTGCGGGCCATCTCGGCCTTGATGAACGAGTGGCCGACCCGGGTGCGCACGGGCACACCGCCGTGTTCCCGGACGATCTCGGGCACGACGTGCGAGGTGATGAGATTGTGGATGATCGTGGCGCCGGGATCCTTGGCCAGTTCCCGGACCGCGACCATTGCCGTGATCACCGACGGCGACACGGCCTCGCCGTGCTCGTCGACGACGAAGCAGCGGTCGGCGTCGCCGTCGAAGGCGAGCCCGAGGTCGGCGCCGGTCTCGCGGACCTTGGCCTGCAAGTCGACCAGGTTGGCGGGCTCGAGCGGGTTGGCCTCGTGGTTGGGGAACGTGCCGTCGAGCTCGAAGTACAGCGGGATGATCGTCAGCGGCAGGCCCGAGCCGAGCACGGCCGGCACCGTGTAGCCGCCCATGCCGTTGCCGGCGTCGACGACCACGGTCAGCGGCCGGATGTCGGAGAGGTCGACGAGCGTGAGCAGGTGGGTCGCGTAGCGCTCGAGCAGGCTGTGCTGCTCGATGCCACCCTTGAGCTCGGCCTCGGTGACCCGCGGCGCCCCGCTGTCGAGGATCCCCTGCGCGCGCTGACGGATCTCGGCGAGGCCGGTGTCCTGGCCGACGGGCTTGGCGCCCTGCTTGCAGAGCTTGATCCCGTTGTACCGCGCGGGGTTGTGACTCGCCGTGAACATCGCGCCCGGCAGGTCGAGCGCGCCCGAGGCGTAGTAGAGCAGGTCGGTGGAGCCGAGCCCGGCCTCCAGGACGTCGGCGCCCTCCGCTCGCGCCCCGGCGGCGAAGGCGGCGGCCAGCGCCGGGCCCGAGGCCCGCATGTCGTGCGCGGTGACGATCTTCTCGGCGAACTCCCCGCGCGAGCGCAGCGTCTGCACGAACGCCCGCCCGAGTGCCTCCGCCACCGGCTCGTTGAGCTGGTCCGGCACCGTTCCCCGCACGTCGTATGCCTTGACGATCCGGCTCAGATCGATCACAGTCCCGCACCCCTAGTCGTGGTCGCTGTTCCTACTGGGGAGCCTAGTGCGGTTGCGTTCCGTGCACCTGTCAGTCGGGAGTTACTCATGTGAGTTCCAGGAAGGGTCGTGGCACAGGATGAGGCACGGCGCAGACAAGGTGACGGCCCTACAGCTGCAGGCCGGTCAGGACCATCACCCGTTCCTCGGTGTAGTCGGCCATCGCGCTGGCGAGCCCCTCGCGGCCGATCCCGCTGGCCTTCGCCCCGCCGTACGGCATCTGATCGGCCCGGTAGCTCGGCACATCGCCGACGATCACGCCGCCCACGTCGAGCACGCGATGCGCCTCGAACGCGCGGTCGAGCCGCCGGGTGAAGACGCCGGACTGCAGCCCGTACTGCGAGGCGTTGACGGCCGCGAAGCCCTCGGAGTCGGAGCCGACGCGGGCCAGCACCAGCACCGGGCCGAAGACCTCCTCGCTGACGACCTTCGCGTCCGCGGGCACGTCGGCGAGCACAGTCGGCGCGTAGGAGGCGCCGTCCCGGGTGCCGCCGGCGAGCAGCTTGGCCCCGGCCGCGACGGCCTCGCCGACCCACGCCTCGACCCGTTTCGCGGCGTCCTCGCTGATCAGCGGCCCGACATCGGTGGCCTCGTCGTTCGGGTCGCCGGTCCGCTGCGCCTCGACGGCCGCCGTGAGCTTGTCGGCCAGCGCGTCGTAATGCCGGTCGTGGACATACACCCGCTGCACCGCGATGCAGCTCTGCCCGGCTTGGTAGTTGGCGAAGGTGGCGATGCGGCCGGCGGCCCAGTCCAGGTCGTCCCAGTCCTCGCAGACCATCACGGCGGCGTTGCCGCCCAGCTCGAGGGTCACGTGCTTGCGCGGCACGGCGTCGCGGATCCGCCAGCCGACCGGCCCGGAGCCGGTGAACGATACGACCGGCAGGCGCGGGTCGGCGACCAGGGCGGACGCGCGGTCGTTCGGGATCGGCACGATCGACCACATGCCGGCCGGCAGCTCGGTCTCGCCTGAGATCTCCGCCAGGATCTCGCCCAGCAGCAGCGCGCTGAGCGGGGTCGCGGGGGCGGGCTTGAGCACGATCGGCGCGCCGACCGCCAGTGCCGGGGCGACCTTGTGCGCGACCAGGTTGAGCGGGAAGTTGAACGGCGCGATGCCCAGCACCGGCCCCTTGGGCACCCGCTTGACCAGCGCGATCCGGCCGGTGGCGGCCGGGTCGGTGTCGAGCCGCTGCAGGGCGCCGGAGAACCGCCGGGCCTCCTCGGCCGCCCAGCGGAACGTCGACACGGCGCGGGAGACCTCGCCGCGCGCCCACTTCAGCGGCTTGCCGTTCTCCGCGGTGATCAGCCGGGCGACCTCCTCGGCGCGCTCCTTCAGCCGGGCGCTGACGTGGTCGAGCGCGGCCGCCCGGGCGCTCGCGGGCAGGGCGGCGGCCTCGGCGGCGACGGCCGCGGCCGCGGCGACGGCCTCCTCCACCTGCTCCGGGGTGGCGTTCGAGGTGCTGCCGACCGGGCGCCCGTCAAAGGGATGCCGGATCTCGACGACGTCGTCGCTGCTCGCCGGACGCCCGGCGATGTAGAAGGGGGTCACACGGCAATCCTATGCCCGTCCGTGACGCGGAAACAGTTGCTCAATGGGATGTGAACTGCGGATTCGATGGAAGGATGCGGCTACCGGCACTCAAAGGAGTGGACATGACCCATGGCGGGTTTGAACGCTCCGGCAGCGGCAAGGATCTGTGTGATGTCACCGTCAGGGGCGCTTTCCAGCGACATCCACAAGCGCCGCGCGGCCGCCGTCGCGCGCGGTGTCAGCAGCATGATCTCGTCGTACGTCGACCACGCCTCCGGCGGCACGCTGTCCGATGTGGACGGCCGCGAGTGGGTCGACATGGCCGCCGGCATCGCGGTCACCAACGTGGGCAACTCGAACCCGAGGGTCGTGGCGGCGGTGCGGCGGCAGGTCGAGCGGTTCACCCACACCTGCTTCATGATCGCGCCGTACGAGGGCTATGTCGCGGTCTGCGAGCAGCTCAACGCGCTCACGCCGGGCTCGTTCGAGAAGCGCTCGGCCCTGTTCAACTCGGGCGCCGAGGCGGTCGAGAACACGGTGAAGATCGCCCGGCACGCCACCGGCCGGCGGTCGGTCGTCGTGTTCGACCACGCCTACCACGGCCGGACCAACCTCACCATGGCGCTGACGGCCAAGGACATGCCGTACAAGCACGGCTTCGGCCCGTTCGCCGGCGAGATCTACCGGGTGCCGATGTCGTACCCGTTCCGCGACGGCCTCGCCGGGCCCGACGCCGCCGCGCTGGCGATCGGCACGATCGAGAAGCAGGTGGGCGCGGACCAGGTCGCGGCGGTCCTCATCGAGCCCATCCAGGGTGAGGGCGGCTTCGTGGTGCCCGCGCCGGGCTTCCTGCCGTCGCTGGCGGCCTGGGCGAAGGCCAACGGTGCGCTGTTCGTGGCGGACGAGATCCAGACCGGTTTCTGCCGTACCGGCGACTGGTTCGCCTCGACCCACGAGGGCGTCGAACCCGACCTCGTCACCACGGCGAAGGGCATCGCCGGCGGCCTGCCGCTCGCCGCGGTGACCGGCCGCGCGGACGTGATGGACGCCGTGCACGCCGGCGGCCTCGGCGGCACGTACGGCGGCAACCCGGTGGCCTGCGCCGCGGCGCTCGCGTCGATCGAGACCATGCGGGAGCTCGACCTGTGCGCCGCGGCCCGCCGGATCGAGTCGGTGATGCTCCCCCGCCTGCTGGCCCTGCGGGAGCAGCACCGGTTCATCGGCGACGTCCGGGGCCGCGGCGCGATGCTGGCGCTGGAGATCGTAGTGCCGGACACCGCGACGCCCGGCTCGCTGACGGCCGAGCGCGGCTTCGCCCGGGGTGCCCCGCTGGGCGCGACCCCGGATCCGGTGAAGACGGCGGAGATCCAGCGGCGGGCGCACGAGGCCGGGCTGCTGCTGCTCACCTGCGGCACGTACGGCAACGTGATCCGCCTCCTGCCCCCGCTCGTCATGGACGATCCGACGCTGGACCGCGCACTGACGGCCCTGGCGCGGTCCCTCTGAGCCCGTGGGCCGGCCGGTGCGGCCACCTCACACACCGGCCGGCCCACGAAAGCTGGCCCGCCGTCAGCCAGTCGTCAGCTCAAAGGCCGGCAGGATCACCTGCTCCAGTACCGCCAGCGGGGTCCGCCACTGCTCGGGGTCGTCGTAGTTGCCGGCGGTGACGGCGACGACCAGGTCCAGGCCGGGCAGGACGGTCAGGCGCTGGCCGCCGTTGCCCATCCCGCCCAACAGCCGATGACCGGCCAGGGTCTCGATGTACCACTGGTAGCCGTACTGAGCGCCCCACTCGGTCTGCAGGCGCGGCTCGAGCATCGTGCGGATCCAACCGGCGGGGACGATCTCGCGGCCCTCCCACGCCCCCTCCGCGAGCACCAGTTCGCCGATTCTGGCCAGGTCGCGCGGCGCGAGCCGCAGCCCGGACGCGGGCGAGGCGACCCCGTCCGCGCCGCCCGTCCACTCGAAGGCGCCGATCCCCAGCGGCGCGAACAGCGCCTCGCGCGCGTACTGCTGCAGCGGCCGCCCGGTCCCGTCGGCGATCAACCGGCCGAGCAACGCCGTGGCGCCGCCGCAGTACGTCCAGCGGACACCGGGCGGCTCCTGGATCGGCCGCTCCAGCACGAACCGGTACCGGTCCGGCGACAGCTCCATCGCGACCTCGGCGTTGGCCGGGCCGTCGTATGGGACCTCCTCCCGCCACTCCAGGCCGAGCGACATCGTCAGCGCGTGCTCGACGGTGAGCCGGGCCCGCTCGGGGTCGGCCGCCAGGTCGGGGTACTGCGGAAAATGGCGCAGCAGCGGCTCCGCGGGGCCGGGCACCCGGCCGTCGGCGAGCGCTATGCCGTACAGCAGCGCGGTCACGCTCTTGGTGACCGACCGGAGGTCGTGCAGCGTCCCCGGTCCGAACTGGACGACGCCGAGCGACTTGCCCCACAGGGCGTCCTCGCCAGCGCCGTAGTGCTCCAGCACCGTCCGGCCGCCGCGAACCGCCACGACCGCGTGGAGGCCGTCCACCTGCCCGGACCGGATGGCCTCGTCCAGGCGATCACGCAAATCCATCGTCATGAGGCAATGAAGTAGCACACATTTTCCGCACCCCGCAGCCCCTCAGTCGCCGTTGGCCGAGCCTTTTTCGTTACCTGGCCTTCCGGCGCAGGCGCGGCAGCTGTCCGATGAGGACGATCAAAAACGAGATGAGGAACATCGCGGTGCCGATCACGTTGATCTGGGCGGGGATGCCGCGCTGGGAGGCGCCCCAGACGAACATCGGAAACGTGACCGAAGTCCCGGAGTTGAAGTTGGTGACGATGAAGTCGTCGAAGGACAGCGAGAACGACAGCAGTGCCGCGGCCACGATGCCCGGCATCACCAGCGGGAGCGTGACGCGCAGGAATGTCTGCCGCTCGTCGGCGTAGAGATCCATCGCCGCCTCCCGCAGCCGCGGGTCGAGGCCGGCCAGGCGGGCCTTGACCGTGACGACCACGAACGACAGGCAGAACATGATGTGCGCGATGACGACCGTCCAGAAGCCCAGCGGCACCCCGGACGCGACGAACAGCGCCAGCAGCGACGAGCCCATCACGATCTCCGGCGTCGCCATCGGCAGGAAGATCAGTGCGTTGGTGGCGCCGCGGCCGCGGAAGGAGTGCCGGGCCAGCGCGAAGGACATCAGCGTGCCGAGGATCGTCGCCACCACCGTCGCGACCAGGGCGATGGTGACGCTCAGCAGGAAGGCTTCCTGGATGCCGGGCACGCCGAACGGGTGCTTCCAGTTGTCCAGCGTGAACGTGAAGTTGTCCAGCGTGTAGGGCGCGTTGGTCCGGGCTTCGCGCAACGACATGACGGCCACCACGCCGATCGGCACGAAGAGGTACAGCAGCACGATCAGCCCGATCGCCAGGACCCAATGGTCCGCGGCGAACCGGCGCAGGCGGTGGACCATCAGATCACCTCGTCGGTTCCGGCGCGCTTGACGTAGACGAAGACCAGCACGAGCATCGCCGCCATCAGCGTGAACGACAGCGCGGCCGCGGCGGGGTAGTCGCCGACCTTCAGGAACTTCGACTGGATGACATTGCCGATCATGTACTGCCGGCTCGTGCCCAGCAGCTCGGCGTTGATGTAGTCGCCGGCGGCCGGGATGAAGGTGAGCAGCGTGCCGGCCACCACGCCGGGCATGGACAGCGGCAGCACGACGCGGGTGAACCGCGCGACCGGCCGGGCGTAGAGGTCCCCGGCGGCCTCGATCAGCCGCGGGTCGAGCTTCTCCAGGCTGGCGTAGAGCGGCAGGACCATGAAGGGCAGGAAGTTGTACACCAGGCCGGCGATCACCGCCGGGGTGGTGGCCAGCAGCCGGCCGTCGGGCAGCGGCACGTGCAGCGCGTTGAGCACCGACACCACCGTGCCGTTGTCGGACAGGATGACCTTCCAGGCCAGGGTGCGGATCAGGAAGCTCGTGAAGAACGGCGCGATCACGCAGACGAGCAGGATGCTCTTCCACCGGCCGGACTTCAGCGCGATCGCGTAGGCCAGCGGGTAGCCCAGGATCAGCGAGAAGAGTGTGGTCAGCGCGGCGTAGCCGATCGAGCGGCCGAACTGGGGCAGGTAGGCGGAGACGGCGTCCGGGTAGTTGGCGAACTGCCAGGTCATCGCGTAGCCCTCCTCGAGCGACCCGTCCGGGTCGTAGAGGCTGGTCGCGAACAGCTGGACGCACGGCACGGCGAAGAAGAGGACCAGCCACAGGCCGCCGGGGAGCAACAGGAGGTACGGCAGCCAGTTCTTCCGGGGTTTCTCCAGCTCGACCGGGGCCGCGGACCCCGCCCCCACACGCCCCAAAACACTCATGCGGCCACTTCCTGCTGGTCCGCGACCGGGGCGTGCGTCTCGCCGGCCGGGCGGGGCAGCAGGAACGCGTGCTCGGGGCGCCAGTGGACGGTGACCTCGCCGGCCACGGCGAGCGGCGCGGCCACGCCGGAGTTGGGCACGAACACGGTCAGCTCGTCGCCCCACGGCGCGCGCACCAGGTACTGCGTACTCACGCCCAGATACGAGGAATCGGTGACGATGCCGGTCACGCTCTGGTGGCCATCGGGCACGGCCTGGTTCGTGAGGTGCGTCTTCTCCGGCCGCACGCCGAGCCAGACCGTGCCGTCGGTGGCGCGGGCGCGCGCCGCGGGCACGGTGTAACGGCCGCCGTACGCCTCGACGAGGAGGTCGGCGCCGGAGCGGCCGCGCACGTCGCCGGCGAGCAGGTTGGAATGGCCGAGGAAGTTGGCCACGAAGGCGGTGCCGGGGAAGTCGTACATCTCGACCGGCGTGCCGAGCTGCTCGATGCGCCCCGCGTTCATCACCGCGACCGTGTCGGCCATCGTCATGGCCTCCTCCTGGTCGTGGGTGACGTGGACGAACGTGATGCCGACCTCGGTCTGGATCCGCTTGAGCTCGACCTGCATCTGCCGGCGCAGCTTGAGGTCGAGGGCGCCGAGCGGCTCGTCGAGCAGCAGCACCTGCGGCTGGTTGATCAGGGCACGGGCGAGCGCGACGCGCTGCTGCTGGCCGCCGGACAACTGCGACGGCTTGCGCTTGCCGAAGCCGTCCATCTCGACCAGATGGAGCATCCGCTCCACCTGGTCGGCGTACTTCTTGACGCCACGACGGCGCAGGCCGAACGCGACGTTGTCGGCGACGGTGAGGTGCGGAAAGAGCGCGTAGCTCTGGAACACCGTGTTCACCGGGCGCTTGTAGGGGCGCAGCGGCGTCACGTCCCGGTCCCCCAGCAACACCCGGCCGGCCGTCGGCTCTTCGAGGCCGGCGATCATCCGCAGGGTGGTCGTCTTGCCGCACCCGGACGCACCGAGCAGGGCGAAGAACGACCCCCGGGGCACCGTGAGGGTGAGGTCGTCGACCGCCGTGAACGCCCCGAACCGCTTCGTCACGCCGTCCAACCTGAGGTCGGCGCCGCCGGCACTGTGTTGCTCTCCGGTCATCGATCAGGCTCCACGAACCGACTCGAACTTGGCGGCGTACTTCTTGTCCTCTTCCTCGGTGAGCGCCCTGAAGTCGTGCGCCTTCGCCAGCATCGCGGCGTCCGGGAAGATCAGCGGATTGGTGGCCAGCTCCGGGTCGATCTTCCGCATCTCGTCCTGCGCGCCCTCGACCGGGCAGATGTAGTTGACCGAGGCGGCGACCTGGGCGGCAACGGCCGGGTCGTAGTAGTAGTCGATGAGCTGCTCGGCGTTGGCCTTGTGCGTCGCCGGCGCCGGGATCATCATGTTGTCGGACCAGACGATCAGGCCCTCTTCGGGCGTGACGAACTTGACCTGCGAGCCCTCTTCGGCCGCGAGCTGGATGATGTCGCCGGACCACGCGATGCAGGCCGCCAGATCGCCCTTGGCCAGATCTTCCTTGTAGTCGTTCCCGGTGAACTTGCGGATCTGCCCGGAGGCGACGGCCCTCTTGAGCTTCTCCAGCGCCGCGTCGTAGTCGGCGTCGCTCACCGTGGCCGGGTCCTTGCCCATCGACAGCAGCACGAGGCCGACCGTGTCGCGCATCTCCGCGAGGACGGCGACCTTGCCCTTGAGGTCGGGGCGGGTCAGTAGCTCGTCGATCGTGCGGATCTCCTTGGTGACCTTGCCGTTGTACGCGAGGCCGGTGAGGCCGGACTGCCACGGCGCGGCGTGGTTCATGTCCTTGTCCCACGGCCGGTTACGCAGCGCGGAAAGGACGTTCTTGGTGAAGTTGGGGGTCTTGGCGGTGTCGAAGGGCTGTGTCCAGCCCAGGGCGACGACGCGCGAGGCCATCCAGTCGGTCAGGACCATGAGGTCGCGGTCGATGGACTGGCAGCCCTGCAGCTGGTTGCGGACCTTGCCGAAGAACTCGTTGTTGTCGTTGATGTCCTCGGTGTACGTGACCGCGATGTGGGTCTTCGTGGTGAACCCGTCGAGCGACGGGCGCTTCTTGTCGTCCGTCATGTCGATGTACAGGGGCCAGTTGGAGAAGTTGATCTTCTTCTCGGTTGCCGAGACGTCGGTGCCGACACATGCCGCCTTCTCGGACGCCGACCTCTTCGCGGGCTTCGTGCCGCAGGCCGCCAACGCGCCGCCGACCGCGACGGCGGCACCGCCCGCCAGCAGGCCGCGCATGAGGGTCCGGCGCGACAGTCCGGTGGCGCTGAGGACCGCCCGCGCTTCTGGCGAGAGCGGCGGGCGAGGGGGTTTCCGCACGGGGGCTCCTACGAATCTCGGTGCTTGTCGACACTTCCGGGGGACGGTGACCGACGACTGGTTCTGACACTCTGTGTCATCACTCACAAGGGATTCCGTTGTCGCGATCTAGCCGAACAACGAAAAGCGCTATGTGATCAAGCCGAGGTCATGACGGCCACCTCCCGGGAACAGGAGAGTCAGTCTGTCACGGTTCCCCGGGCGGACAGCATCGCTCACGAATCCGCAGATCTCTCGTCTATCTGCCGTGGAATTAGTTGCCAACTGCCGGTGCCTAAGTAAGAATCCACACGTGACCGAGCCCGTCCTTGACGACGTCAACAAGCGCATCATCGAACAGCTGCAGCGCGATGGCCGCATGTCCTACGCCGCTCTCGCCAAGGTCGTCGGCCTCTCCGAGGCCGCCGTCCGCCAGCGTGTGCAGCGGCTGCTGGACACCGGTGTCATGCAGATCGTGGCCGTTACCGATCCCCTCACCCTGGGCTTCGCCCGGCAGGTGATGATCGGGGTCAAGGTGGAGGGGGACATCCGGCCGGTCGCGAAGGCCCTCGCCGCGGTGCCGGAGGTCGACTACGTGGTCATCTGCGCCGGCGGATACGACCTGCTCGTCGAGCTGGTGTGCACCGACGACGAGCACCTCCTCGACCTCATCAACGACACGGTGCGCAGCATCCCCGGCGTGACCGCGACGGAGACCTTCGTCTACCTCAAGCTCGCCAAGCAGACCTATGCGTGGGGGACCCGTTGAGCATCGACCAGCGACCCGACGCCGCCACCCTCGACTCGACGGCGCGCGAGCACCTCTGGATGCACTTCACGCGCCTGTTGGCGTACGCCGAGGCCCCGGTGCCCGTGATCGTGCGCGGCGACGGACCGTACATCTACGACAGCAACGGCCGGCGCTACCTCGACGGCCTGTCCGGGCTGTTCGTCGTGCAGGCCGGGCACGGACGGCAGGAGCTCGCCGACGCGGCCGCCAAGCAGGCCGCCGAGCTCGCCTACTTCCCGCTGTGGTCGTACGCCCACCCGAAGGCGATCGAGCTGGCCGACCTGTAAGGCACGCGAATCCGCCGGCTGCCTGCTGGGTGGGTCAGGATTCGAGGTCGTCCGGGGAGACGCCCAGCAGGTTGGCCACCTGCTCGATGATCACGTCGTGGACCAGGTCGGCCAGGTCGTCGTGGTCGGCGGCGCGGAACTCGAGGGGGCGGCGGTACAGCACGATCCGCGGCGGCACGCCGTGGCGGCCCGGGCGGCCCGGCAGCAGACGGGCCAGCGGCACCTCGCCGTCCTCGAGGACGTCGGAGTCGTAGACGTTGAGGTCGGGCGGGACGTCCTCGACCGCGAACTCCACACCGGCGAGCTCCTGCGAGAACTGCTGCTCGAGCTGCTCGACGGAGTCGAGGACCAGATCGTCGAACATCTCGGCGCGGGTGCGGGACATCGGCAGCGACGCGGGCACGAGCCGGCCGCGCAGACCCCGGCCATGCCGATCACGACCGCGCCGTCCCGGTCCACTGCGTCGTCGGTCTGGGCTCGCCACGATGTCAGCGTAGCGCCAGCACACCCTATAGCCCGAGGGAGCGTGTCGCCGTAGTCACCCCGGCGTGTCGCGACGCTTTCAGGACGGCGCGAGGGCATTGGGGAGATACCGTTCGGCCGTGAGGACCCCACGTCGATGCTCGCGCAACGGTTGCCCCCGACCCCCCGTTGCGACGTTGACGTACGTTTATGCCGAATCGACCGCAGTTGTCGGTCCCCTGGCCGCATTCGCCGAGCCGCACTCCTACGACCTGTGCGAATCGCACGCCCGCGGGCTCACGGCGCCGCGGGGTTGGGACCTGGTACGGCACGAGGGCGAGTACGGCCCGCCCCCGCCGACGAACGACGATCTGGTCGCGCTCGCCGAGGCCGTGCGCGAGGCGGCCCGACCCGCGCCGCGGCGCGAGGAGCCCGACCAGCAGCATCAAGTCGGGCGCCGCGGCCATCTGCGAGTTATTCCCCCCGACGCATAAATATAAATACCCCCGGCGCATTTACCACGAAAAGGGCGCCGACTCCATTCCGGAAGTCGGCGCCCGATTTCAAAATCCGATCTGCTAAGCGGCCCGTCGTTTGAGCTTGCGGCGCTCGCGCTCCGAGAGTCCCCCCCAAATCCCGAAGCGCTCATCGTGCCCCAGCGCGTACTCCAGGCAGTCCGCCCGCACCTCACAGCGCGAGCAGATGCGCTTGGCCTCGCGCGTCGACCCGCCCTTCTCCGGAAAAAATGCCTCCGGGTCAGTCTGTGAACACAGAGCGCGCTCTTGCCACTCCGGAGCGTTACCCAGCAGGTCGGCCACGACTGGTCGGCCGTCCATCAGCGTGCCTCCTTCTTGCGCACCGGCGTCAATGCCGGCGCAACCCCCCACGCGGAAGGCGCATGTCCTACAAGGTGCTGTACCTCGGCGCGGTGTTCCTTATGCCCGCATGGTGGCCACTTGCTTCCAACCTTGCGAACATCCCCCGTGAAATTACACGCGTGTAATGCGTGCGTCGTCAAGCCGAACCTGATAAATAGGCCCACTCGGGCGATCGCTTACAGCCGTGCCGTAGCCATACCGACGCAGCACCGCCGGAGGTAACGGGCGACACGCCGGACGCGCCGGAAGAGTCCTGGCAAGTTTGCTCAACCCGCCCGGGACGCGGCCGAAGTGCGCCGATATGCGGCAAAAGCTAAGATCCGACGCCACGGTCAGCTCATGATCAGCCGCCTGCTCCTGGGCGCGGCCGTCTCCGTGATCATCTTCACCATCGGCATCGCCGGCCTGGGGTGGAAGCCCTACGTGGTGATGTCCGATTCCATGGCACCCTCGATGCACGCGGGCGACCTCATCTTCGTCGATCCCCACGCGCGAACGGTGTCGGTTTATGAGATCGTGACGTACACCGATCGACGCGGCCCGATCACCCACCGCGTCATCTCGCAGGCGTCCGACGGCGCGTTGACCGTCAAGGGCGACGCCAACGCGGGGCCGGATCCGGCCGCGGTCGACCGCGCGAGCGTCGTCGGGCCGGTGCGGCTGATCCTGCCGCGCCTCGGCTGGCCGGTGATGCAGGTGCACACTCACCCGGTCAAGGTGGCGGGCGGGGCGCTGCTGCTGGCCCTGCTGCTCCCGGGGCGCCGGCTGCTGGGCCTGCTCATGCTGGGCGGCCTGGTCGCGGCGGTCGCGATGGTGCCGACGACCGGCGCGACCCTGCTCTCGGCCTGGACCACCGCGCAACCCTAGGCTCGGCTAACCGAACTGCCGGATATGTCCGTCACGGCGTGGCGGACATATCCGGCAGGACGCGCTGTGCCGCCGTCACACGTCCGCTGTCACGTCCGCGTGCACGCGGCCGTAGACGGTGGTCCGGCGGCGCACTGGGCGGCCGGCCGCCTTGCCGATGGCCTCCAGCTCCTCCCTCGTGCGCGCGGAGCCGTGCTCCGAGCCGGCCATGCGGGAGATGGTCTCCTCCATGAGGGTGCCGCCGAGGTCGTTGGCCCCGCCGCGGAGCATCGCCACCGTGCCCTCGTCGCCCAGCTTGACCCACGAGCACTGGATGTTGTCGATCCGGCCGTGCAGCAGGACCCGCGCCATCGCGTGGACCGCGCGATTGTCGCGCCAGGTCGGGCCGGGGCGGGCGATGCCAGCGAGGTAGATGGGCGCGCTGTGGTGCACGAACGGCAGCGCCACGAACTCGGTGAAGCCGCCGGTGCGGTCCTGGATGCCGGCGAGGACGCGGAAGTGGCCGAGCCAGTGGCCGGGGTGGTCGACGTGGCCGTACATCATCGTGGAGCTGGACCGGATGCCGAGCTCGTGCGCGGTGGTGATCACCTCGACCCATGCCGACGTCGGCAGCTTGCCCTTGGTGAGCACCCAGCGCACCTCGTCGTCGAGGATCTCGGCGGCGGTGCCGGGGATCGTGTCCAGGCCCGCCTCCTTGAGCTGGGTCAGCCAGTCGCGGATCGACACGCCGGCCTTCGAGGCGGCGGTCACCACCTCCATCGGGCTGAAGGCGTGCACGTGCATGCCGGGCACCCGGTTCTTGACCGCGCGGACCAGCTCGGCATACGCCCCCACGGGCAGCTTGGGGTCGATGCCGCCCTGCATGCAGACCTCGGTCGCGCCCGCCTGCCACGCCTCCTCGGCTCGGTCGGCGACCTGCTCATAGGAGAGCCGGTACGCGTCGGTGTCACGCTCGCGCTGGGCGAACGCGCAGAAGCGGCAGCCGACGTAGCAGACGTTGGAGAAGTTGATGTTCCGGTTGATCACGTAGGTGATGTCGTCGCCGACCGCCTCGCGGCGCAGGTCGTCGGCGATGCGGACCAGCTCCTCCAGCCCGGGACCGTCCACATTGAACAGCGAGAGGGCGGCCGCCTCGTGCTCGGGCAGCAGCAGCCGCGCCGGGTCGCTCGCGGCCAGCGACAGTCCGGTGTGGACGTCGCCGTCCAGGCGCTGCGGCACGGCCCGCGGGATGCGCGTGGCCACCTCGTTCCAGTCGCCGTACACCGTGTCGAAGTCGCCCCGCCGGTCCGCGCTGCGACCCTCCGAGTCGATCGCGGCGAACAGGTCGGTGCGACCGCTGTCCTCGTGCCCGCCGTCCGGCTCCTGCCAGGGCAGACCCGCCGGGAGGGCGCCCTCGTCGGCGAGGCCGGTGTCGCGCTCCATCAAGGCCTCGACGTGCGCGATCAGCCGGGCGTCGAGCCAGGGCACGCCGCGGCGGGCGTACTCGGGGTAGATGGTCAGGCGCTCCCGCAGTACGAAACCGGCGGCCTTTGTCCTTTCCGCGAGCTCGTCGAGGGCGGGCCAGGGCCGTTCGGGGTTCACGTGGTCCGGCGTCACCGGCGACACGCCGCCCCAGTCGTCGATGCCGGCCCGGATGAGCAGCGTGTATTCGGAGTCGATGAGGTTGGGTGGGGCCTGGATGCGGGCCTTCGGGCCGAGCACCAGCCGGGCTACGGCGATGGTGGCCGCGAGGTCGTGCAGCTCGGCGTCGGGCATCCCGCGCATCGCCGTGTCCGGCTTGGCGCGGAAGTTCTGGACGATGACCTCCTGAATGTGGCCGTACTCCCGCATCGTCCTGCGGATCGCGAACAGCGACTCGGCCCGCTCCTCGATCGTCTCGCCGATGCCGATGAGGATGCCGGTGGTGAACGGCACGCCGACCCGGCCGGCATCGTCGAGCACCCGCAGCCGCACGGCCGGCTCCTTGTCCGGCGAGCCGTAGTGCGGGCCGCCGGGCTCGGACCACAGGCGGGTCGCGGTGGTCTCGAGCATCATGCCCATGCTGGGCGCGACGGGCTTGAGCCGCTGCAGCTCGGCCCAGGACAGCACGCCCGGGTTGAGGTGCGGCAGCAGGCCGGTCTCCTCGAGCACGGCGATGGCGCAGGCGCGCAGGTAGGACAGGGTCGAGTCGTAGCCGCGCTCGTCCAGCCAGCGCTTCGCCTGGGGCCAGCGCTCCTCGGGCCGGTCGCCGAGGGTGAACAGCGCCTCCTTGCACCCCTGCCGAGCCCCCTCGCGGGCGATCTCGAGCACCTCGTCGATCTCGAGGTACTCGCTGGGCAGGCGGTGCGGGACGGTCGCGAACGTGCAGTAGTGACAGCGATCCCGGCACAGCCGGGTCAGCGGGATGAAGACCTTCTTCGAGAAGGTGATGACGCCCGGGCGACCGGCGTCGGCGAGCCCCGCGTCGCGGACCGCGCCCGCGGTCGCCAGCAGGTCGTCGAGGGCCGATCCCCGAGCGGTCAGGAGCACGGCCGCCTCGGTCGCGTCGAGCGACCGGCCGTCGGCCGCCCGGCGTAGCGCCCGGCGCATGGCGTTGCCTTCGGTACCTCTGCCTTCAGACGTCACGCATTGCAGCGTAGGCCGCAGTCGGGCGGATCCACGTGCGCGCGGCGTGTGACATGTTGCCCGTGGCCGCGGGCGCGCCGCGGCCACGGGCAGGCGTCACCGGCTCAGTTGCTCGGCGGAATCGCCTGAGTGCGCTGCGTTTGGTCGTCGTCGTCGGCCTTGGCAGCGGGCCGCAGCACCGTCGTGGCGTCCGGGTCGGCCGGGGACAGCACCGCGGTGCCCTCCTCGTCCGACTGGACCGGCGACAGCACCGCCGTGCCCTCCTCCTCCGGCTGGGCCGGCTGGGCCGGGGCCAGGCCGGCGGTCGCGTCCTGCCTGATCTCGGCGGACGGGTGGGTGGAGCTGCCGCCCGGCCAGCCGGCCGCGGCGAAGCCGCCGGGCGGCGTCGACGGCCCGGAGTCCGCGGGGGACGCGGAGACCGGCTCGTCCGAGATCGGGGTCGGGGCGGGCGCCGTGTATGCCGCGAACGGTGAGCTCAGCGGCTGCGCCGACGCGGGCGCCGCGGAGACGGGCCGCGCGTCGGCCGGCGGGGTGGCCGGGGCACCGAAGCTGGGCGCCGTGGCGGCCGGGGCCGTATAGCCGTGGGTCGTGTGGTCAGGGGCTGTATAGCCGGGAACCACATAGCCCGGAGTGGCGTAGCCGCCCGAGGTCGGCGCGGCCGAGGTCGGGGCACCAGAAGCCGGGGCGCCGGTCGGGGCACCAGAAGCCGGGGCGCCGGTCGGGACGCCGGCCGGGGTGGCGTAGGTGGGGGCCGTGAACGCACCGGTCGCGGGGGCCTGCGCCGGGTAGCCGGGCGCCGCGCCGGCGATGACGCCGGGAGTGGCGCCGGTCTGTTGCGCCCAGCCGGTCGTGGCGGGCTGCTGCTGCCCATAGGCCGCGTATCCCTGCGCCGCCGGCTGCGCGCCGGTGACATAGCCGGTCTGCTGGGCGTACTGCTGCTGCGGCGGGTAGCCGTAGCCGGCCGGGTACGGGTAGCCGGGCTGCCCGTACGGCGGCGCGGCCGGCTTCGGCGCGGTGTACCCGCCCAGGTAGACCCGCACGGTGAGGAACAGCCCGAGCCCGATGAGGCCGAGGCCGGCCAGGTGTTCCAGGAGGCTCGAGAACGCGTAGCCGACCGCGACGGTGTCCCGCTGGACGTCGCCGATGAGGCCGGCGAGCAGCAGCACGAGGCCGATGACGGCGGCCACCGCGTATTCCACCAGCGCGCCGATGACGATGAACTTCGCCCGGGCGGTGACCGGCGCGACCTGCGTGGCCAGCACGACGGCGAGGATCGGCAGCAGGATGGTCTCGAAGCTCACAATGGTGCTGAACGAAACCGTCGCGGTGGCGAGGAACGCGTTGAACATGCCGGTGAGCATCCAGATCAGCCCCGCCAGCAGGAAGATCGCGACGGCGCCGATCAGTGCGAAGGCGACGAGCTCGCGGTAGGGCTCCAGCAGCCCGCGGGCCTTCTTGGCGTCCAGCGGCGCGGCCGGCGCGGCCGGCATCGCCTGGTGCTGCTGGGCGGGGCCCGCGACGGCCTGGGGAGCCGGGCCGGCGGCGGGGGTCTGGTACTGGGCCGCGGCCGGGCTCGCGAAGCCCCCGGTGGAGGTCGGATCGGGTGGCTGGGTGCTCACTGGCTCTCCCGAGGTGAAACGGTCCGAGTTGCTGTCCGAGTCGAAGGTCCGTGCAACGGGTCGCCAGCAGCCTAGCCCTTGGAGCGCTTTCCCGCGTGTGCGAGCGCCCCCGCACCCGGCCGTGACGGCGGTGGGGCAGGATTGAACGTATGCGGATCGTGGTGCTGGCTGGTGGGATCGGCGGCGCGCGCTTCCTCCTGGGGGTGCGTGCGGTAGGCCGGGAGTTGGGCGCTGACGTCACGGCGGTGGTCAACGTCGGCGACGATGTGACGCTACACGGGCTGCGCATCTGCCCCGATCTCGACAGCGTCATGTACACGCTCGGCGGCGGGTCCGATCCGGAGCGTGGCTGGGGCCGGGCCGGCGAGAGCTGGGTGGTCAAGGAAGAGCTGGCCGCGTACGGTGCGGAGCCGACCTGGTTCGGCCTGGGCGACAAGGACATCGCCACGCACCTGGTGCGCACCCGGATGCTGGAGGCCGGGTATCCGCTCTCCGCGGTGACCCAGGCGCTCTGCGATCGCTGGAAGCCCGGCATCCGCATGCTGCCGGCCAGTGACGACCGCGTCGAGACGCACGCGGTGGTCGAGCTGGACGGCGCGACCCGGGCGATCCACTTCCAGGAGTGGTGGATCCGCCACCGCGCCGAGCTGCCGACCCAGCGCTTCGTCTTCGTGGGGGCGGACACGGCCAAGCCGGCCGCGGGGGTGCTGGACGCCATTTCCGAGGCGGATGTCGTACTCCTGGCGCCGAGCAACCCGGTCGTGTCCATCGCCCCGGTCCTCGCCGTCGCGGCACTGCGCGACGCGGTGGCGACCGGCCGCGCCCCCGTCGTCGGTGTCTCCCCGATCATCGGCAGCACGCCCGTGCGCGGCATGGCCGACAAGTGCCTCGCGGTGATGGGCGTGGAGTGCAGCCCGGCCGGCGTCGGCGGGCTGCTCGGCGCGCGGGCCGATGGAGGCGTGCTCGACGCGTGGCTCGTCGACGAGACCGACGCCGGCGTGGAGGTGCCTGGGCTGACCGTGCGCGCCGTACCGCTGTGGATGACCGATGAGGCCGCGACCGCCACGATGGTCCGCGAGGCGCTCGCCACGGTCGGCGTCGCATGACGGCCGATCGCGCACACGTGGCCGGCCGGCTGGAGATCCTGCCGGTCACCGGCATCGGCGACGTTCGGCCCGGCGACGACCTGGCGGCGCTCATCACGACCGCCTCCCCCTGGCTCGCCGACGGCGACGTGCTCGTCGTGACCAGCAAGATCGTGAGCAAGTCCGAGGGACAGCTGGTCGAGATCCCGCTCGACGAGCCGGCCCGGGAGGCCGCCCGCGAGGCCGCGCTGCGCGCCGAGACGGCCCGCGTGGTCGCCCGGCGCGGCGCGACCCGGATCGTGCAGACCCACCACGGCTTCGTGCTCGCCGCGGCCGGCATCGACGCCTCCAACGTCGACCCCACCCACCTCGTACTGCTGCCCAAGGACCCGGACGCCTCGGCCCGCTGGCTGCGCGACGAGCTGCGGGAGCGCTTCGGCCTCGACGTCGCGGTGGTCATCACCGACACCATGGGCCGGCCGTGGCGGCTGGGCCTCACCGATGTCGCGATCGGCGCCGCCGGTGTCGGCGCGCTGGCCGACTACCGGGGCCTGCGCGACGCGTACGGCAACGAGCTGCAGCTGACGCAGATGGCCGTGGTCGACGAGCTCGCCGCGGCCGCGGACCTGGTGAAGGGCAAGGTCACCCAGGTGCCGGTCGCGGTGGTCCGCGGGCTGGCGCACTCCCCCGGCGCCGGGCACGGCCGCGGCGCCGCCGAGCTGGTCCGGGGTGCCGACGCCGACCTGTTCTCGCTCGGCACCGCCGAGGCGGTCGCCCGGGGCCTGCGGGCCGCCGGCGATCTGCCCGACGCCGAGCGCTTCGCCCCATCCGACGGCGTCGTCCAACTCCCCGATCTGCCGTTCCCGACAACACGGAGCGTGACAGTTCCGGAGAACACCGTGGCGGCCGTGTTGGTGTGGGCGCCCGCCGGCGACGTGCGCGCCGCCGTCGAGGCCGGCCGCCGCGTCGAGCGTCTTCGGGCCGTTCTCGCAGCCGACGGGCTTGCGACCGCCTGGCTGGAGATCGACGATCCGGGCCGTCTCACCGGGGAGATCCCGGAGGGCGGTGTGCCCCTCGGTGTGCTCGCGATCGGGCGCGGTAGCCTACCGTCACTATGACGCTGCATGAGGACGCACTCGCGGTACTGTCGGCATGGGCGGCCCCATCGGCGGAGGCCGAGGCCACCCGCCAGCGGTTCCTGGATTTCGTGAGACCGGACCCGTCCACCGTCTGGCGCGAGCACACCGGGGGGCACGTGACGGCGAGCGCGCTGGTCGTGGACGCTTCCGCCGAGCGCGTGCTGCTCTGCCTGCACGGCCGGATCAAGCGCTGGGTCCAGATGGGCGGCCACTGCGAGCCGGCCGACACGACGATGGCGGGCGCGGCCCTGCGCGAGGCGACCGAGGAGTCCGGCATCGTCGGCCTGCGCATCAGCGAGGCCCCGATCGGGCTGGACGTGCACCACGTGTACTGCTCGGGCGGGCCGTCGCTGCACTACGACGTCCGGTATGCGGCGATCGCCCCGCCGGGCGCCGTCGAGATGGTCAGCGCGGAGTCGAGCGCGCTGGGGTGGTTCGCACCGGACGCACTGCCCGACCCGCTCGCCGACGCGACGGACGTGCTGGTGGCGCCGGCGCTGGCCTGGGCCAAGCGCGCCTGACCGAACACCTGACCCGGCGCGCCTCACCACGGCGCCACGCGAGGCGGGACGGCGACTACAGCAGCTCGATGGAGCCGCGCTCCTTCAGGGAGTCGACCAGCTTCTTGACGTCCTGGGCGCGGGCACGCGGGCAGATCAGCAGCGCGTCCGGCGTGTCGACGATGATGAGGTTGCTGACGCCCACCGCGGCGACCAGGCGGCCCGAGTGCGGCACCACGACCACGCGCTCCGCGTCCTGCATGAGGACCGTGGGCTTCCGCGGCAGGGCCGGGTCGGGCTCGGCGTCGACGCCGAGGTCGACGACCACGTTGCCGGCGGTGTCGGTCTCCAGCAGTTCGCCCAGCGTGTGGAAGTCGCCGACGTCGTTCCAGCCGAAATCGCCCGGGACGGTGCCAACCAGGCCGGCGCGGCCCGCGCCCTCCATGACGCCGAAGTCTACGGAGATCTTGGTGAGGCCCGGCCACAGCTCGGCCAGGACCTCCTCGCGGTCGCGCGTATCCCAGGCCTCGGCGATGCGGCGCAGGCCGTCGTGGAGGGTCGGCTGCTGGCGGGCGAGCTCGTCCAGGAAGACGTCGACGCGCCAGACGAACATGCCGGCGTTCCACAGATACTCGCCGGAGTCGACGTAACGCTGCGCCACCTCCAGTGCCGGCTTCTCGGCGAACTCGGCGACCTTGCACACGTCGCTGGTGCTTGTGGGCTCGCCGACGTGGAGGTAGCCGTATCCGGTCTCGGGGTGGGTCGGCGTGATGCCGATGGTCATCAGAAGGCCGTCCTCGGCGCCCTGGATAGCCCGGTTGAGCGTGTCCGTGAACGCCGGGACGTCGCGGACCAGCTGGTCGGCGGCGAACGCGCCCATGATGGCGCCCGGGTCGCGCCGGGCGATCACCGCGGCGGCGAGCCCGATCGCCGCGCACGAGTCGCGCGGGGTCGGTTCGACGAGGATGTTCCCCTCCGGCAGACCCGGCAGCTGCCGGGCGACGGCGGCCGCGTGCGCCACTCCGGTGACCACGAACGTGGACTCGGGCGTCGCCAGGCCGTCCAGCCGCCCGTATGTCGCCTGGAGCAGCGACAGCGGGGTGCCGGTGAGGGCATGGAGAAACTTCGGATGGCCGGCTCGCGACAGCGGCCAGAGCCGCGTGCCGCTGCCACCTGCAGGAATCACCGCGTAGAACACGGCCACATCATGCCCAGCAGAGGGCGCCCTTCCACAACTCGGACCTGTCGTAACCATTACCAGAATCGCCTATTCCGGTCTCGAAAGGTGACGTTCGGGGTCACCCGGGCTAATACCCACGCGGTCCGGCGGCTCTGGCCCACGCGGCGAGGTGAACCTCGGCGCTGGACTCCCACGTGAACTCCTTGGCGCGCGCGGCACCGGCCTTCGCCAAAGCGTTACGTCGCTCCGTGTCGTCGAGCAGCGCCGCAAGGTCGCGGGCGATCTCGTCGGGGCTCGGTCCGGTGTAGGACACGGCGTCGCCGCCGACCTCGGGCAGGGACAGCCGGGGCGTGGTGAGCACGGGCGCACCGCAGGCCATGGCCTCCAGGATCGGCAGGCCGAAGCCCTCGCCGTAGGACGGATAGGCCGCCACGATCGCGCCGCCCAGGAAGCCGGGCAGGTCGGCGTAGCGCAGATAACCCGGCCGCAGCAGGCGGAGGTGGTCCGGCACCTCGGCGATCGCGCCGTCGATCTCGTCGTCGTGCCCCTGCCCGCCGGCCACCACCAGGGCGGGCGGGTCCTCCCGGTCGCGCACGGCGGAGATCCAGCCGCGGATCAGGCTGGGCACGTTCTTCCGGGGCTCCTTGGCGCCGAGGAAGGCGACGTATTCCGTCGTGCCGAGCCCCAGCCGCGCCCGCACCCGGGCCTTCTCGTCCTCGCTGGGCGCGTGGAACGCCTCCGGCTCCACCCCGTGGTATGCCACGTCGATGCGCGTCGGATCGGCGTCGAGCAGGCGGATCAGCTCGTCGCGCGTCGCCTTGCTGGGCACGATGACCCGGCTCGCGCGGCGCAGCGACGTCTTGATCGCGGAGCGGAAGAAGGTGCGGCGGGACTTGTCGTAGTGCTCCGGCTCGGTGAAGAAGGTCGCGTCGTGGACGGTCACGGTCACCGGGCAGCCGGCGCGCAACGGGCAGGTGTAGAACGGCGAGTGCAGCACCTGCGCGCCGACCTGCTGGGCGAGCATCGGCAGGCCGGTCTGCTCCCAGGCGAGGCGGGCCGGGCGGTGCGCCGCCGCGGCCGGGGCGGACATGATGCGCGCGTTGGGCAGGAGCCGGCCGTAACGCTCGGCATCCGTGCGTTGACAGACGACGGCGAGATCGGCGTCGAGCGCGCCCAGTGCTCCCAGCAGACCGTCGACATAGCGCCCCACACCGCCTCGGTCGGCTGGGACACTCGTGGCGTCAACAAGCACGCGTGGCGGACGGCCGGGGGTCACTTGGCGACTCCTTCTGGACTCGATGCGACGGGTCTCGGCAAGCCTACGCCCGATCCCCCGGTGATCGATGTCCACGACGCGACTAGCGACGTGAGTTCCACCCAGGATTCAGCCTGAATCAACTCACGTGTTGGGTTCATCGCATCAGTAGCGGGGGCAGACGGCGGGTTCCGTCGTGGCGTCGCCCTTGTAGCCGGCGGGAACGGCGATCGCGCCGGGCTCGCCGAACTGCCACTCGCGGATCGCACGGATCGCCCACGGGCCGGTGGACGGGCGCCAGATCGCGGGCCCGGCCGTCCCCGTCCCGCCGGTGAGGCCGCCGGCGAGCAGCCTGCCGCGCCGGTATCGTCGCGTTGCCACACCCAGCTCGCTCACCCATATCGCTAAGAACCCGGGTGAGATGCTACTGAAGGGATTTTTTAGACATATGGGGAATACAGTTCCTTCACTCTTCGCGGCGGTCGTCGGTAAGGACCCGTCACTTCCGTTCCTGACGTTCTACGACGACGCGACGGGCGAGCGGACCGAGCTGTCGGGCGCGACGCTGGCCAACTGGGTGTCGAAGACGGCGAACCTGCTCGTCGACGGGTGCGGCCTCGGCCCCGGCGACGTGGCCGCGGTGCGCCTGCCCGCGCACTGGCAGACGGCGGCGATCCTGCTGGGCGCCTGGACGGCCGGGCTGAGCGTCGCATACGGCGAGCCGACCGCCGCCGGCGCCGACGTCGAGTTCGCGTCGCTGGCCGTCGCCGAACGAGATGCCGAGATCGGCGCGGCGGGCAATGCTTCGGGGGTGGCCGACCGGTACGTGCTCGGCCTGGCCCCGATGGGCCTGCCGATGCGCGGCAGCGTGCCGACCGGCTGGGCGGACTACGTGGCCGAGGTGCGGCAGTTCGGCGACCACTACCCGGGGCCGGTCGGCGGCGAGGGCACCGGCGAGCTCATCGAGCGGGCGCGTGCGCTGGCGCTGCCGGGCGGGCGGCTGCTCGTCGACGCGGACACTCACCCCGACCCGGTGCAGTGGCTGGTCGGCCCGCTCGCGGCCGGCGCGAGCATCGTGCTGAGCGTCAACAGCGACCCGGAGAAGCTGGCCGCCCGCGCCGCCGCCGAGCAGGCCGTGCCGATCTGAGCCGGCGGGCCGTCAGCCGCGGCCGGCGCGGATCTCGGCGAAGTAGCGCAGCGACTCGGGGTTGACCAGGGCGCCCTTGGCCGCCGCCCGTTCGACCGGCGTGCCGGTGAGGATCCGCTTCACGGGCACCTCGAGCTTCTTGCCCGACAGCGTCCGCGGTACGGCGTCGACCTGGAAGACCTGGTCCGGAACGTGCCGCGGGGAGAGCGCGGTGCGCAGCTCCCGCGCGATGCGCGCGCGCAGGGCGTCGTCGAGGGACTCGCCGGTGCGCAGCACCACGAACAGCAGCAGCTCGCCGGCGCCGCCCTGCGGGTCTTCGAGGTGCACCACCACGGAGTCCACGACCTCGTCGAGGCTCTCGACGACGGAGTAGAACTCGCTCGTGCCCAGCCGCACGCCGCCGCGGTTGAGGGTGGCGTCGGAGCGGCCGGTGATCACGCAGGCGCCGCCATCGTCGATGGTGATCCAGTCGCCGTGCCGCCACACGCCCGGGTATGTACCGAAGTACGCCTCGGCGTAGCGTGAGCCGTCCTCGTCGCCCCAGAAGCCGACGGGCATGCTGGGCATCGGCGCCGTGATCACCAGCTCGCCGAGCTCGCCGAAGACCGGGCTGCCGTCCGCCGCGTACGCCTCGACCCGGGCGCCGAGCGCCCGGCAGGCGATCTCACCGGACCGCACGGGCAGCAGCGGCACGCCGCCGACAAAGGCGGTGCACACGTCGGTACCGCCCGAGGCCGACGCCAGCAGCACGTCCGCGGAGACCGCCTCGTAGACCCACTCGAAGCCCTCCGGCGGCAGCGGCGCCCCGGTCGATCCGACGCCGCGCAGCCGGCTCAGGTCGGCGATGTCCTTCGGCACCAGGCCGGCCTTGCGGCAGGACAGCAGGAACGGCGCGGACGTGCCGAAGTACGTGCTGCCGGTCTCCTGCGTGACCCGCCAGAGCCAGCCCAGGTCGGGATGGGCGGGGTTGCCGTCGACGAGCACGATCGCCGCGCCCACCGCCGGGCCGGAAACCAGGTAGTTCCACATCATCCAGCCCGTGGTGGTGAACCAGAGGAACCGGTCGCCGGGGCCGAGGTCATGGTGCAGGGCGAGCATCTTGACGTGCTCGAGCAGGATGCCGCCGTGGCCGTGCACGATCGGCTTCGGCAGGCCGGTCGTGCCGGAGGAGTAGAGCACGTACAGCGGGTGCTCGAACGGCACCGCCTCGAACGCCAGCGGCTCGTCCGTCTCCGCGGTCAGCGCCGCCCAGTCCGTGCCCTCATGGCCCTCGTGCAGGTATCCGATCCGCACGACGTGCTCCAGCGACGGCAGCTCCGCGCGGATCTCCTCGACCTCGGCGGCGCGGTCGACGACCTTGTCGCCGTAGCGATACCCGTCAACGGCGACCAGCACCTTCGGCTCGATCTGCAGCCAGCGGTCCACCACCGAGCGGGTGCCGAACTCGGGCGCGCAGCTGGAGAAGATCGCCCCGAGGCTGGCCGTCGCGAGCAGCAGGACGAACGTCTCGGGGATGTTCGGCGCGTAGGCGGCGACCCGGTCGCCCGGCCCCACTCCGAGCCGGCGCAGCCCGGCCCGCGCCCGGCGGACCTGCTCGCGCAGCTCGGCGGCGGTCAGCGTGACCGGGCCGCGGGTCTGCGACCGGGCGAGCACGATCGGCTCGTCGTCGGCGACGCCGGGCATGCGCAGCACGTTCTCGGCGTAGTTCAGCCGCGCGCCGGGGAACCACTTCGCGCCCGGCATGCTCGCGTCGGCGAGGACGCCGGCCGGCTCCACTTGGGCGACGATCTCGAAGTGGTCCCAGATCGCCCGCCAGAACTCCGCGGGGCGGTCCACCGACCACTGCCACAGCGCCGCGTAGTCCTCGAACTTCTCGCCGCGCTCGGTCTCCAGCCAACGCAGGAACGCCCCGATCCGGGTGCGTTCGAGCACGTCCGCCGGGGGTCGCCAGAGCACCTTCACCATTGAACCATCTTGCGGTACGCCAGAACGATCGCTCAGTATGGGCCGCACCCACCCGGCCCCTCGCCCCGGTGTGTCGTGCCCACGTACCGCGTGTTCGCGCTAGGTGACTGAACGGTGGCGCTGGATCGCGTCGCGGCGGGCAAGGCGGTGCTCGCGTCGGATTTCCGCCTCGCGCCAACGCCCCTCGTCCTGCGGCGAGTCCGGCACGACGGCGGGCAGGGGGCGGGGCTTGCCCTCGGCGTCGACGGCGACGAACACGAGGTACGCGGTGGCGACCACGACCGGCGCGGACTCGCTCACCTCGTCCCACCGCTCCGCCTCCACCCGCACCCCGACCTCCATCGAGGTGGTGCCGGTCCAGTTGACCTGCGCGAACGCGTGCACAAGGTCGCCCACCCGCAGCGGCTCGACGAACACGATCTCGTCGATCGAGGCGGTCACCGCGATCCCGCCGCTGTGCCGCGCCGCGGCCGCGCCGGCCACGTCATCGACGAATTTCATGATCACACCGCCGTGTACCGTGCCGTACAGGTTCACGTCGACGGCGGTCATGATCCGGCTCAGCGTGACCCGCGAGTAACTGGTGGGACGGCTGGTCGGTCGGCCAGTGTGCTCGGTCATGCCAAAGACGGTACGGTGCGACTCATGCGACACGTCGGAAGCCTGATCGCGGGGATGTTGATCGCTCCCCTCGCGTGGCTGCTGATCGCCATCGGGCAACAGAAATCCGCGGAAACCGTGGGCAAGTGGGTCGAGCTCGGCGCTTTCGACTCCGTCGACCTGCTCCTGCCCGCCGCGTACCTGCTCGGCGCCGGCCTGATCATCGGCCTCATCGCCACCCTGCGTATCTCCCCCGCCGGCCCGATCGTCGCCGGCCTGGCGCTGCTCGCCACATACGTCAGCCTCTTCATCGATCCGCTCTCGGCGCTCAACAGCCTGAAGAAGGGTTCGGCGATCCCCGGCCTGACGGTCGACCTCACCCTGCCGATCACCAACGGCACCACGGCGGTGCTGGGCCTGGCCCTGCTCGTCGCCGCCGCGAGCGTGAAGCGCTGGCGCGCCTGGCCGGCGGCGGTTGCGCTCGGGCCGGTCGGCGCGGACGCGCCCTCGGACATCCACGAGTACCCGCTGGGCCAGGGGCCGGGCGCCGCCGCGCCGGTGGCCGCCCGGCCGCCGTACGGCGGGCCGCCCGTGTTCCCGGCGGCGACCACCTCGGTCCTGCCCGCCGCGGGCGGTTTCGGGGCGGCGGGCGGGATCCCGGCGCCCGCCAGCGACGAAACGCAGCGTGTCCCGGCGCAGGGCACGCCGCCGGTGTCCGGCGGCGCCCCCGCCCGCTACCCGGCCTTCGCGCCGACGGTCGCGTCAGGCCCGCCCGCTCCGGTCGTGTCCGGTCCGCCCCTTCTCGCGGGTCCGCCCCTTGTCTCCGGTCCGCCCGTCGTGTCGGGGCCGCCTGCTCCGGTGGTCTCCGCGCCGCCCGCTCCCGTGGTGTCCGCGCCGCCCGCACCCCTGGCCGCGCCGCCCGCACCCGCGGTCACGCAGCCCGCGCCGGCGGGTGGGCAGCCCAGTTCGCCTCCCGGGCCGTTTCCGCCCGCGCCGGCCGGGGTGGCTCCGCAGGCCGTTCCGCCGGGCCGGTTCGATTCCGCGGCCTCCGCACCGCCGCCGCTCCCTCCCATCACCCCGCCTCCGGCTGCCCCGCCTCCGGCTGCCCCGCCTGCGGTTGCCGCGCCGCCCGGTGCCGCACCTTCCGGCATCGGTGGGCCGGCGGCTCCGCCGTTGCGAGCCGCCGGGCGGCCCGGTGATCCGGCCTGGCTGACGCCCGAGTACGCGCCACAGCCGCTGGCCGGCGGGACGGTGCCACCCGGGGCGGCCGGGCCGGCTGGGGCCACTCCGTGGAGCGGGACGCCGGCCGGGGCCAGGCCCGGGTTCGCCGGTTCCGGGACGAGTGAGCTTCCCATCCGGCCGCCGACCGTGCCGGTGTCGCCGCCTCCGCCGTACGGGGGCGGGCAGCCAGCCACCTCACCCGCGCCCGAGGGTGCCATCGCGTACAGCAGGGGTGCCAGTACACCGCCGGCGACCGGGGACGGGGCCACCGAGCCGTTCGGAGTCACGCAGCCGACGACCGGAGGCGCCGCCGCGACGCCGCCCGTCTCCACCCCGCCTGTTTCCGCCCCGCCGGTCACGGCACCGCCTGCATCCGCTCGCCCGGCCCCCGTTTCGCCGGCCTCGGCGCCGCCCGGGCCTCCCGAGTTGGGGCCGTCGGGGTCCTGGCCGGTCGTTCCCGCGCCGGGTGGCACCGGGAGCTCGGCGGACGAGGACGCCACCCGGCCGCTGCATACGGGCGGGCCCGCGGCGGCGACGCCGAGCGGGCTGCCGTCCCGGGCCGCCCGTGGGCCGGTCGCCGGGGAACACTCCATCCTGGATGGGCCGTCGTTCGACGGGTTCGCGGTGCCGTCGCGGCCCGGGCGCGATACGGAGACCGAGGCGTTCCACCCCGGGCATCAGTCTCCGGTGCCCTCGCGGCCGCGGCACGCGGCGCCGGGCGAGACCGGGGAGGACCCGGCGGCGTCCGTGGAGGGCCAGGAAAGCGATCAGGACAAGGCCGGGCCGCGGGGACGGTTCCAGCCGATGGCGCCCCTCGAGCCGGTCGTCCCGCCCAACGAGGCGCCCGCCGGGGACGTGGACACGGCCGAGCCGACGACGACGGTCCTGACGACCCCGCCGGCTACCGGCTTCGGGCCCGCCACGAGCGCGCCGAAGGACGACGTGGGTGAGGCGACCACGTGGTTCCGGCCGCCCTCGGAGCCGGTCGAGGACGCCGAGGCGACCGCGAACTTCGGGTTCGGGGGCGGCGCGGCCGAGCAGACGGAGCGGCGGGCCGGGGCGCCGTCCGAGCTCGAACGGCTGGCCGGGGAGCGCGCCGCCAGGGAGGCCGTCGCGCGAAAGCCTGGCGTCGAGGATGGCTCCGCGGACGGCGACGCCACCGAGGTGGTCGACACCCGGCCGCGCCGCGACACTCCACCCACCTCGCCGTGGGCGCAGCCGCCGCGCGATCGGGGCTGACCGCCGCAAGCCCGCTGTGAGCCGGCCCCGTCGCCCCCTCGGGCGGCGGGGCCGCATCGTCGTTCGGCACCGCACGACCCGACGCCGGCGGGGGCCGCGGATCGAGCCGCCGCCACTTTAAGGTTCCCGACCCTTACATTTAATAGTGTTAACTGATAGCGTCCCTGCTCATCGATCCATCGATGGGCAGGAGGTCCCGTGAGATCTCGTCGTCGCACATTTTCCCTGGTAGCCGGCGCGGCTGCGGCCGCCGTGGCGGCGCTGGTCCTCGCGCCGACGCTCCAGGCGCAGGCCGTCACCAGCGTGGCCCAGGCCGCCTGTTCGGCGCCGAACTGGGCCGAGGGCAACACGTACACGGTCGGCACGCAGGTGACCTACAGCGGTCGCACGTACCAGGCCCTGGTGACCCACACCGCCTATGTGGGTGCCAACTGGAACCCGGCATCGACGCCGTCGCTGTGGAAGGACCTCGGCGCGTGTACCGGTGGCGGTAGCTCACCGTCCCCCTCGCCGAGCAAGTCGCCGTCCAGCTCGCCGTCGCCGTCGGCCTCCCCGAGCAAGTCGCCGTCCAGCTCCCCCTCGCAGTCGCCGTCGACCTCGACGCCACCGACCGGCGGCACCTGCGGCGTGAAGTCGCGGCCGGCCGGCAAGGTGCTGCAGGGCTACTGGGAGAACTGGGATGGCGCGTCCAACGGCGTGCACCCGGGTCTCGGCTGGATCCCGATCACCGACGCGCGGATGGCGCAACACGGATACAACGTGATCAACCTGGCCTTCCCGGTCATCCGCTCCGACGGCACGGTGCTGTGGGAGAACGGCATGGACGCGGGCGTGAAGGTGCCGACCCCGGCGGAGATGTGCCAGGCCAAGGCAAACGGCATGACGCTGCTGATGTCGATCGGCGGCGCCGCGGCCGGCATCGATCTGAGCTCGTCGGCGGTCGCGGACCGGTTCGTCGCGACGATCGTGCCGATCCTGAAGGCCAACAACTTCGACGGCATCGACATCGACATCGAGACCGGGCTGTCCGGTAGCGGCAGCATCAACACGCTGTCGACGTCGCAGGCCAACCTGATCCGCATCATCGACGGCGTGCTGGCCCAGATGCCGTCGAACTTCGGCCTCACCATGGCGCCGGAGACGGCGTACGTGACCGGCGGCAGCGTCACCTACGGCTCGATCTGGGGCTCATACCTGCCGATCATCAAGAAGTACATCGACAACGGCCGCCTGTGGTGGCTCAACATGCAGTACTACAACGGCAGCATGTACGGCTGCTCCGGCGACTCGTACTCGGCCGGCACGGTCCAGGGCTTCACGGTCCAGACCAACTGCCTCAACTCCGGCCTGACGATCCAGGGCACCACGATCCGGGTGCCGTACGACAAGCAGGTCCCCGGCCTGCCCGCGCAGCCGGGTGCCGGCGGCGGCTACATGACCCCGGCGCTGGTTTCGCAGGCCTACAACAGCCAGCTCAAGGGCCTGATGGACTGGTCGATCAACTGGGACGGCTCGAAGGGCTGGTCCTTCGGCGACAACGTGAAGAGGCTGCAGGGGCGCTGATCCCGGCGTCAGGACGAGATTGCCGGGTGTTCGCCCGGGTGTGACCAGGAGGGGGCTGGGCGATTCGCCCAGCCCCCTCCGCGCGGGCGCAAGGTCTTGACGGACCGTCCGCGTCACCGCATGCCGCGATACACGCCGCGCAGGCGATCGAGGCGCTGCCGCTGCTCGTAGGTGGCGCCGAGGCTGATCAGCAGCACCCCGGTGCCGGTGAACAGCAGCAGCAGCATCCACAGTGGCAGGCCGATGCGGAACAGCTCGTTGACGGTGGCGATCACCGTCACCGCCGCGCCCACCGTGACCGGGGCCTTCTGCTGGCGTACCGCGCCGATGGCCACGGTGATGACGCCGGCGAGGATGAGCAGCACCCGCCGCAGCTCCGTGGAGTCCGGCTGGGCCACGGCGATCATGAGGCTCGGCGCGAAACCGGCGACCAGCGCCGGGCCGTAGGCGAGCCAGCTGCCCAGCTCCGGCCGGTTGCGGATCTCGATCAGGCCGGTGATCAGGGCGAGCACGGCGAACGGCAGCGTGTACGCCTCCGGCAGCGCGACCCGGACGGTGATCAGCAGCAGCCAGATCGCCAGCAGCTCGGCGACCGAGGCTGCGATGATCAGGATCGTGCGGTGCCGGGGGCTACGGCCCTTGCGCGCCGCGGACAGGCCGAGCACGGCGCCGACCGCGGTGAGCGCGGCCGCGGTGTGCGCCGGCGAACCGAGCGTGAGCAGGACCGCGATGACGGCGCCCGAATAGCCGGCGGCCTCGATCGTGAGCGCCTCGCGGTTGATGGTGTCGTTCGGGCGCAGGCGGGGCAGCGCCGCACCCAGCACGAGCAGCGCGGTGGCGACGATGAGCAGCGGGAACGCGCACTGCTTGATCCCCAGCCCGGCGGCGAGGCCGACCGCGATCGCGAAGCCCTGGGCGGTCGAGGCGGCCACGTGCCAGCCGAGCATCCGCCCGTTCGTGGTCCGGCCCCAGATGCCGCCGATCGCGCCGACCACGACCGAG
Organism: Dactylosporangium sp. NPDC000555; assembly: GCF_040300025.1. NCBI lineage: Bacteria > Bacillati > Actinomycetota > Actinomycetes > Micromonosporales > Micromonosporaceae > Dactylosporangium > Dactylosporangium sp. NPDC000555. The sequence goes on from NZ_JBEPDB010000004.1 coordinate 171,220, forward strand.
CCGGCGAGCCAGCTGAGGGTCTGCGAGCGGGTGGCGAGGCTGCCCGCGCCGCCGGCACCGGCGGCCAGCACGGCGATCGCGAACACCAGCCGGCGGGCGTGGATCATCAGCCGGCCGTCGGGGTTGTCCGCGATCGGCGGCACGGTGAGCGCCAGGCCGAGGCCGGCGATGGTAGCGACCAGCAGGGCGAGGGTCGGCTGCACCGGCCAGGTCGCGTGCAGCGCCGCGGGGGCGATGAGCAGCGTCAGCGCGGCGCCGGGCACGACGATCGCCACGGCCCGGTTGGCCACCGCCTGCCCGCTCCCGCCCAGCCCGACGGCCATCAGCGCGCCCGCGACGGTGAGCAGGAAGGCGCCCAGCACGTGAGTGCTGTTGCCGGCGTACTGACCGAGCGGGCCGAGGTCCGCGGCGGTCTCCGGGGTGCCGGTCCAGGGCTGTTCGATCCAGCGGTACGGCCCGGCGAGCGCGGCGAGCAGTGCGGGCGCGAGGAAGACCACGACGATCGCGGCCGGGATACCGGCCGCCGCGGCGACGCCGAGGGCGAAGTTGCGCGGGATGCGGGACTGCTCCCAGCGGGTGACCGGGCGGCGGGTGCGATCGGGGCGGAACCCGCGGGCCAGCTCGGGCTCGGCGGGGGTGTGCCAGTTGGCGCGCAGCAGCTCGGCGAGGACCCCGAGCAGCGCGGCCGCGGCGGCGTAGACGACGGCGCCCTCGCGCTGGACGATGAGTGCCGCGATCGCGGTCGTGGTGGCGGCGACGGCCACGCCGGCGCTGACGTACGGCAGGTAACCGGGCGCCTGCTGCGCCCCGGCCGCCGCGGCCGCGAGCCCGACGGCGGCGGTGGCCAGCGCCGCGATGAGGATCGTGCTGGCCCGGCCCGGGTGGATGCCGCTGACCACCGCCGCGGCCGCGCCGGTGAACGCGAACAGCGCGCCGGCCAGGCCCATGCCGCCAACGACGCCGAGCGGGCCGCCGTCGGGGTCGCCGCCGTCCTGGACGGGCCGTCCCCGCGAAGCGTCGACGAGCCGGCCTTGGCGCAGCCGGGCGACGTTGTGGGCCAGGCCGGCGACGAACACGCCGCTGACGCCGAGCGCGGCCAGGGTGCCGGCGGTGGCGCCCGGGCGGACCAGGCCGGCTCCGGCCGCGAACGCGCCGGCCACGAGCGCCGAGCCGAGCCTGGTGTAGGCGCCGCGCCAGCTGCGCGCGAAGCTCGCCCACACGGCGACGCCGGTCGCGGCGGCCCAGCCGATGACCATCGGGGCCTGCCAGCCGAGCCCCAGCCCGACGGGCGCGCCGAGCGTGGCGAGCACGATGGCGGCCGAGGCGGTGTCGTCGCCGTACGGCTGCGGCAGCCCGATCGCGGCCGCGCCGGCGAGCAGCAGCAGGGCGATCGGCACCTGCCAGCCGTACTGCACCAGGTCGTGCGCGGTGGCGGCCCAGTGCGCGTCGAGCGGGGCGTGCCAGGCCGGGCCCGCGGCGCGGATCACCCCGATTGCGCCGACCACCGACAGTGCACCGGCGTAGAGGCCGGTGCCCAAGCCGACCATGGCGGCGCCGGCGACCGGGCCGCGGCGCCACTCCTCGGGCAGCGTCCGAGCGGCGACCGCGACGATGAAGACCAGCAGCGCGAGCGTGACCACCTCGATGCCGGAAGCGGCAAGCGACACGGCGCGGGCGACGGCGCCGATGGCGGCGATCGTCACGGCCGCCGCGGCCGCGTCCGCACCGGAGAAGTCGATGCCGAAGGTCCGCCGGTCGTCCATGCGCGGCGCGGCCCACAGCATGACGGCGGCGATCACCATGAGCAGGCCGATGACCAGGTCGACGGTGGTGGCGCCGCGCGCGACCACGGTGGCGACGCCGACCGCGACCGTGCCGGCGGTGGCACCGGCCAGCAGCGGCCGGCTCGGCTCGCTGCGGGCGACCTGGGTGAGCGCGGCGACGCCGAGGCTCACGGCGAGCGCGAGGAAGCTCAGCACCAGTACCACGGTGGCGCCGCCCGGCAGATCCCCGAAGACGATCGCGGCGGCGGCCGCGGCCGCGCCGGGCAGCGCGAACAACGCGCCGCCGGCGGCGGCGTCGCTGACCCGCCGTGTGGCGGCCATCCGGTTGCCGTCGACCTGGTGTGGGCTCGGCAGCAGCGCGATGGCGGCGCCTGCGACGGCGATCGCGGTGAGGGTGATCGCGGTGGCGGCGGGCCGGGTCAGGCTGGCCGCGGCCGCGTACAGACCCAGGACCAGCGCGGCGCCGAGGCAGACCCAGGCGGTGTGCGCGGCCCGGACCCACAGGGCGAGGGCGCCGGCCGCGATGGCGGCGCTGACCGCCAGCGCCGGGATCGCGAGCCAGCTCAGGCCGAGCGCGGCGGGCGCGACGAGCAGGGTCAGTGCGGCGCCGACGACGCCGACGTCGGCGCGCAGCTCGCCGATGGGCACGGACGCGCCCCGGCCGGGTCGCAGCGGCAGGGCCGCGGGCTCGCTGCGGCCGGTGAGCATGAGTGCGCAGGCGCCGGTCAGCAGCACGACGGCGATGACGTACTGCCAGCCGTCCCGCCCGACCGCCTCGTGCACGCGGCCCGTGTACTGGCTCAGATCGGCGTTCCAGACCGGCCACGCGGCGCGCAGCGGCGCGACGATGCCGGGGAACGCCCGGACCAGGACCAGTAGCACGGCGCCGGCAGCGGACACGGACACGGCGTAGCGCGGGCCGCGCCGGGCGTCGGCGGGCAGAAACGGCACCAAGGCGGCGGCGACGGTCACCGCGAGGGCGAGGAACAGCGGCGTCGAGCCGGGCAGCCAGACCGCGCCGATGCGGGCGATGGCGACGACGACCGCGCCGGCGGCGATGCCGGCGGCGATGTCGGGCAGTGCGCCACGCCGCCACGCCAGCGAGCCGCCGACGCCGAGGGCCGCGGCGACGAGCATGGCCACGGCGGCCTGCATCGTCGCGACGCGCTCGGCGGTGCTGGCCAGCCCGACCGCGGCCGACAGCAGGGCGAGCGCGGAGGCGAGGGCGAACAGGCCCCAGGCGAGATCCCGCATGAGCCCGTCGACGATGCGGTTGGTGCGGCCGGTGTGGGCCGGCTGGTCCTCGGCCGCGGCGTTCTCGTGGTGGGCGTCGATGCGCCGCTGCACGGACCGCTTGAGCACGACGGCGAAGCCGAGGTCGATGATCGCCACACCGGACAGGGCGATGGACCAGCCGGTCGGGCCGTGGATCGCGTCCAGGACGAGCAGCGGCAGCACCGGCTGCAGGGCCAGCAGCGTCGCGTATCGGGAGGCGATGAGGTGGCTCTGCATGCTGTACACGGCGGCGATGCCCGCCGTGGCCAGGCACACGATGCCCAGGTAGGTGCTGAACTCGGGGCGATCGGCGCCGAGCAGCTTCTCGGAGCGCACCACGTAGCCGTCGAGCAGCACCAGCAGCAGGGCGACCGAGGCGACGGTCTCGGCGGTGGCGCTCAGCCCGCGCCGCACGAGCACCAGCGGCAGGGCCAGCGCGATGGCGGTGATGGCGGCCAGCGACACGATCCGGCCGAACGTGCCGACGGTGCCGAACGCGTCGACGGTGAGCACGATCGCTGCCCCGGCCAGCAGCAGGCCGCCCAGCGCCAGCACGGACGCCTGCATGCTGCTCTGTGTGGCCTCGGGCTGGTCGGCTCCGGGCGCCCCGCCGCCGTCGCGCGGCGGGCGGCGCATCTGCGGCAGCTGGGCCGGGCGCCGCTCGGGGGCGATGACCGGATGCGAAGGGACGCCCCCTGGCGCGCCCGTTTCATGATCACTCTCGATCGCGTGGGGTGCCCTCGGGGAGTACTGCTGCTCGATCGTGGGGTTAGTCTGCGTGACCGTCGCGGGCGGCGGCGTCTCCCGGGCGCGGCCCCGATGCGGCCGCTTGGTCTTCGCCGCTTGCTCGGCGTCCATCGCCGCCCGGACCTTGCGCCGCAGGTTGTCGCGCTGGGCGGTGGTGTGCGCCAGCTGCTTGCGCAGGACCAGGGTGTTGTCGGTGAGGTCGCGCTTCTTCTGTTCCAGCGCCGCTACCGTGCGCTGGAACATGGCGAGCGCCGCTGCGTCCGGGTCGTGCGGCCGGCCGCAGTCACGGCACCCGGTAGCCGCGGTGGCCGACCCACCGCACGCCGGGCACGGATACGTCTCCACGCCACTCCTCCCCGGTGCTGGGCGGCCGGGGTACCGCGGTGCGGCGCTCCGGACCGTTCACGCCCTACTGGGAAGAATGCCTTGTTTCGCGGGGCTACGAAAGCGAAGCGCCCGTTCGGGAGTTTCTCTATGAAACGGCCGGGCGCCCCATGCCGCGATACTCCCACCCGGCGGCGACCCAGACTGCCTGGTCGAGGCAGTTCCGGCCGTCGATGACCTTCTTCGCCGCGACGAGCGGGGCCAGCCCGGTGGGATCGGCGTTGCGGAACTCCTCCCACTCCGTGAGCACGCAGAGCAGGTCGGCGCCGGTGACGGCGTCGGTGAGGGTCTTGGCGTAGACGACGTCGGCGACGTCGGAGCGGGCGTTGTCCATTCCCTCCGGGTCGTAGACGGTGACCTCGGCGCCGGAACGGGACAGCTTGCGCACGACCGAGAGGGCCGGCGAGTCGCGCACGTCGTCGGAGTTGGGCTTGAACGTGGCGCCCAGCACGGTGATGCGGGTGCCGGCGAGGTCGGGGCCGGCCGGGCCGTAGCCCCGGGCGAGCAGCTCGGCGGAGAGCTGGACGATCTTCTGCCGGCGGCGCTGGTTGATCAGGTCGACCTCGTGCAGGAACCGCAGCGCCTCGCCGACGCCGAGCTCCTGGGCGCGGGCCTGGAACGCGCGGATGTCCTTGGGCAGGCAGCCGCCGCCGAAGCCGACGCCGGCGCGCAGGAACTTGTTGCCGATGCGAGCGTCGTAGCCGATCGAGCGGGCCAGCTGGGTCACGTCGGCGCCGGCCGCCTCGCAGACCTCGGCCATCGCGTTGATGAACGAGATCTTGGTGGCCAGGAACGCGTTGGCGGCGACCTTGACCAGCTCCGCGGTGGCGAAGTCGGTGACCACCACCGGGACCTCGCGGTCCTCGGTCAGCGCCAGGTCGAACACGCCCTTGTGAGCGGAATACAGCATCCCGGTCGCCCAGTCGGACTTGACGCCGAAGATGATGCGGTTGGGCCGCAGCACGTCCTCGACGGCCACGCCCTCCTGCAGGAACTCGGGGCTCCAGGCCACCTCGACTCCCAGGTCGGCCGGGGCGTGCCGGTCGACAAGCTGCTCGATCCACTCGGCGGTGCCGACCGGGACGGTCGACTTGCCGACGATGAGCGCCTTGCGGGTCAGGTGCGGCGCCAGGTTGGTGACCGCGCTCTCCACATGCGACAGGTCGGCGGCCATGCCGTCGGGGCGCTGCGGGGTGCCGACGCAGATGAAGTGGATGTCGCCGAACTCCGCAACCTCCTCGAAGGAGGTGCTGAAGCGCAGCCGGCCGGCCGAGAGGTTCTTGCGCAGCAACTCGTCGAGCCCCGGCTCGTGGAAGGGCACGTCGCCGCCGGCGAGCTTGGCGATCTTCCCCTCGTCGATGTCGAAGCCCAAGACCTCGTACCCGAGCTCCGCGAAGCAGATCGCATAGGTCGCGCCAAGATAACCGGTGCCCAGGAAGGTCAGCCGGGGCCTCGGCGAGCCGGAAGGCGCGGCAACGACGGGTGGGGTGCTCGGGTACGCGATGGTCACGCCTTGTCTCCGCTCGATCGAGGTCCGCTGGGCCTTCCCCTGGTGGGCTCGGGCCGACGTCGCCACGGCGAGGATAGTCCCTCAGCCGCGACCGCGCCTCCAGCCGTTTCATTACTCGTCGGTATGCTCACACTCGCGAACCGCTGAACGGCGGTTCAGTACCGCCGCGAAAAGGGGGTTGCCGTGTTCGACGTCTACCAGTTGCCCGAGGAGCACGTCGCGATTCGTGAAGCGGTCCGCGCCGTGTGTGACGGCAAGGTCGCGCCCAACGCAGCCGCCGCCGACGAGACCGGCGAGTTCCCCCAAGCCTCCTACGACGCGCTGCGCGCATCCGACTTCCACGCGCCGCACATCCCCGTCGAGTACGGCGGGGCCGGCGCCGACGCGCTCGCCACCGCGATCGTCATCGAGGAGGTCGCCCGGGCCTGCGCGTCCTCCTCGCTCATCCCCGCGGTCAACAAGCTCGGCACGATGCCGCTGCTGCTGGCCGCCTCCGAGGAGCTCAAGCGCCATTACCTCCCGCCGGTGGCCAGCGGTGAGGCGATGTTCTCGTACTGCCTGTCCGAGCCCGAGGCCGGCAGCGACGCGATCAGCATGAAGACCCGTGCCGAGCGCGACGGCGACGTCTGGGTGCTCAACGGCGTCAAGCGCTGGATCACCAACGCCGGCATCAGCGAGTACTACACCGTCTTCGCCGTCACCGACCCGGCCGCACGCTCCCGCGGCATCTCCGCGTTCGTGGTCGAGAAGTCCGACCCGGGCGTCAGCTTCGGCGCGCCGGAGAAGAAGCTCGGCATCAAGGGCAGCCCCACCCGCGAGGTGTACCTCGACAACGTGCGCATCCCCGCGGACCGCGTCATCGGCGAGCCCGGCACCGGCTTCGCCACGGCGATGCGCACCCTGGATCACACCCGGGTGACAATCGCCGCCCAAGCCCTGGGCATCGCGCAGGGCGCGCTCGACTTCGCGGTGGGTTACGTGCAGGAGCGCAAGCAGTTCGGCAAGGCCATCGCCGACTTCCAGGGCATCCAGTTCATGCTGGCCGACATGGGCATGAAGCTCGAAGCGGCCCGCCAGCTCACGTACGCCGCCGCGGCGAAGTCCGAGCGGGGCGACGCGGACCTGACGTACTTCGGCGCCGCCGCGAAGTGCTTCGCCTCGGACGCGGCGATGTCGATCACGACGGACGCGGTCCAGCTGCTGGGCGGCTACGGCTACACGAAGGACTTCCCACTGGAGCGCATGATGCGCGACGCGAAGATCACCCAGATCTACGAGGGCACGAATCAAGTGCAGCGGGTCGTCATGGCAAGGCAGCTGCTCAAGGGCTAGTTCTGGTTCGTTCCTGCAGGTAGAAGCCTTGATCACATCCGAGTTGATCTTTCGATCGCTTTCGGTCGCTTGGACCTCGTTTTGAACGTCATGCTGGGGAAATGCTGGGGAAATCGATCGATTAGTTGGAGTTTATCTATAGGTACAGGTGCCGTGAGCATCGCCCCGACGTGGCCGAGGAGCCACACGGCGAGGCGCATCGATGATCGAGATCTGCCGATATCTGGGTCACCGTTCCCGTGACGCTGCGTGTTTCGGGTTGACCGGCGGGGACGGATTGCCGCCGGTCGACAAGCCACAGAGCCGGGACACCAACGGAGCCGCTCGGTTCGCCGCGGACCCGCAGACTCGACCAACAGCCGGGGCTCATAACCCAGAGGTCGCAGGTTCAAATCCTTTCCCTGCTACAACGTAAGTGCAGGTCAGGCGCCCGGTTCCAGATTTTGGAGCCGGGCTTTTGATCTCCGGCGGGACCACGGGGCTCCCGCGGGCGTGGCCCACACGTGATCGGTTGCTCGCTGGTTTATAACCCGTAGGTTCAGGGTTCGAGTCCCTGGCGGCCCACCGTGTCTCCGACCTGGGAGTACTTGGGTGGGCGGCGCTGATTGGCCCGGGCGATCTTGTCCGGGTTCACGATTGGGCGTTCTGTGTGGCATGTCGTCGAGGCAGCTCACCTCAACCAGGAGGGGTCGCCAAGGCTGAGGCCGCTGTGGCCAGTTCATCGAGTTCGGCTTCCAGGGGCGACAGTACCGAGTGACCGCCGTCTGCATCGCTAGGTAGCCCACACCTCCCTTTCCGCTGCGCTGAGCGAAAAGATCTTTGCAACCGCCACGACGCGTCAGGCGTGTCGACGGTGCCCGCTCAACAAGGGGCGGCGAGAGGGAGGGAAGGACAGTGTGACCGCGACGATGACACGCAGCAACGCAGTGCCGAACGTCGACGTCCGACATGACTTCGACGAGTTCTACACGGCGGCGTTCCCCGTCCTGCGATCGCAGCTCTTCGCATATCTCGGCGACCGCGCCGAGGCGCAGGACGTGGTGCAGGAGGCGTTCTGCCGGGCGTTCAGCAAATGGAAGGCCATCAGCACCTACCAGGACCCCTTCGCGTGGGTCAGGCGGGTCGCCTGGAACGTGGCCACCAGCCGCTTTCGCCGGCGCCGAACCGCGCTGAACTTCCTGCGCAACCAGCGCGAGGAGCACGCCGAGGGACCGTCACCGGATCGGATCGTCCTGGTGGCGGCGCTGGCGAAGATCCCGCCGCAGCTGCGCAAGGCGGTGGTACTGCACTACATCGGCGAGTTGTCGGTCGCCGAGATCGCGGCGCAGGAGGACGTTGCGGAGGGAACGGTCAAGAGCTGGCTGAGCCGGGGCCGCGCGGCCCTCGGCGAGCAGCTGGCGGAGCGTAAGGGAGGCAGGAGCAATGTCTGAGTTCGACGCCCTGATCAACGACACCCTCGAGGACTTCCGCGCCGCGGAGGCCGCTGTTCCCAGTGTCACGCCTGGCACAGCCGCCGTCCGGGCCACCGTCAAGCACCGCCGCACGGTACGGCTCACCACGCTCAGCGTGCTGGGCGCGTTGCTGATCGCTGCTCCCATCGCGGCGTTTGCGTCCGATCCGCACGGCAACAACCCGCCGCCTACCCCGGCCGATTCGGTCACGCCGAGCCCGGTCGAGTCGGTCACGCCGAGCCCGGTCGAGTCGGTCACGCCGCCGTCCAGTCCGTCTGCCGGGGCGTCGGCGTCCGCGCCGCCTGACGGCGTGATCACGCTGGAACAGTTGGGCGCCGTCAAGGTGGACTTCCCGGCCTTCGCGAGCGGTCAGTGCGCGACCAAGCGGGTCACGCTGGCGACCAGCCGGCCGAAGGGCGAGACCAGGGCATGGGTGGCGAAGGTCGTCCACACCAACCTCGACGACGACTCGGCCCTCGAGACGGCCGCGCTGGTGCTGTGCCAGCCCGGGGAGGCGCCGGCGAGCCAGGTCGTCGTCTTCGACCGGGACGCGGCCGGCAACGTCGTCACGCTCGGCCAGGTCGTCGCCGAGGACTCACGGGCCAACGTCCGCGACATCAGCGCGCGGACTGGCGGCGGCATCGTCGCCGACGTCTCCGACAGCATTGCCTGCTGCGGGACGTCCCCCAGTTCCGAGCGGCACCAGCAGCGCGAGTTCGGCTGGGACGGCAGGAAGTTCAGGCAGCTCGCCGGCCCGTCCGTGTTCGGCGACCCGGGCCGTGCGACCGACCTGCAGGTCACCGTCACCGACGTGGTCCTCGGCCCGGTCACTGACGGCAAGCGCACCGGCACCGCGAAGGTCACGGTGAAGAACAACGGCCCGAATCCGTCCGGCCGCTTCTACGTCAGCCTGGAGAACTGCTCGTTCGCCTGTTCCGGCGGGAGCGCGGCCATTCCGGCCTGGGTCTTCGGCACCGACCAGGCGCCCCACGCCCCGCTGGCCGCCGGTGACCAGCTCAGCATGACGATTACCGTCACCGTGGACGCCTCCTTCACGGAGGGCACGGTCGAGGCGTCGGTGTCGGCGGTCGGGCTCAACGACATGAAGGGCGTCAACGACCCGAAGGTGGACAACAACCGCACCACGTTCCGGATCCGGACGAGCTGAACCCAACCACCAGAAGGAAGGGGCCTGGTTTCCACCGGGCCCCTCGTTGGTGGCCGCGCGGGCGGCGCTTGATCGCACCCTTTGGAACGTCCTGACATCGGCACGAGCGCGCACCGGCTGCCCGAAGATTCCGATTACGCAACGTCACTGTGGATGAGCACACCGATCGGTGACCTTCTCCGTCAGCGTCCGGAGATACTGGCCGCCGTGGAGCATTTGGCTCCCGTGCTCGCTGCCCATTACCGGAAGCCCGCGGCAGTCGCAGACGGCGACAGCCTGTCGGTTGGGCCGACCAGCCCGCCGGCCACCCCCAGTTCCTGGCTGGAATGCGTTGCCACGCTCGTGACCAACCACGCATACCGCGATGTTGTCGACCATGAGCTGTGGCGGTCGTGGCCACCGGCGGTCGACAACGACAACGACATCGCCGCCGCTCTCGAGCAACTCGATGACAAGGCCGCAACACGGGCATGGAGCCTGGTAGGCGCCTTTATCGATTCAGATCAATACCTACGCCCGGCCATCAAGACAGCCCATGAGTTCCTCACCAACGCCCTCACTCACGACCACTTCAGTCCAGGTGACCTCGCCGGCATCGTGGCACTGACGGAGATAGCCCTGCGGGCCAGTCCGGACGCCAGGACATACGCGCGACTGCTTGAGGACCTGGCCGCCGAAACGACGCGATGGGTCGGACCTGACCGCGTCACCGTTGTGCTTGACCTCGCCGACGTCCTCGTCAGCGCACCATGCCCTGATGAGGACGCCAGACTGCGGCTCGCGTACCAACTCCTGCGGCCACTGTCTGACCATACCAAGCGGCTCGACGCGGACCAACTGGCCTTCGCCGCGCGGTTGACCACAGAACTGGGCGCCACACTCAACTGGCCCCAGGAGGACACTGGCGCCACTCCGAACGCCCTACCGGACATCCCGGCCCAAGAGTTGCTGCTGTACTCCCTCGACGAAAGGTCCTCGACCGGGTGCGTGCGGAACTCCGGCTGCAAGCGCCGCAGGTCAGCGTTACCGTGAGCCACGACAGCGTCGGCAGCCAGCAGCTTAAGCAGTGGAGCCGAAAGGCCGATGCCATCGTCATGGCTACCCGGTGCGCCACTCACGCCGCTACTGGATCTGCGTGAACCCGACCTGCCGACAGCGTTCCTCGACGGACCAGACCGTGAACTACGGTTGCTGGTCGACCACCGTGAAGACCTCGTAGCTGAACG